>JABSPL010000034.1 GCA_013215105.1 Flavobacteriaceae bacterium | reverse complement strand
TGAATGCTTTCTGAAGATTGAATTTACTCTTAATAATATTTTTAGAATAAAATATTACGTAAGGAGATATAATATTTGGAATTATGCCGAAATCTAAAATTTAGATAAGTTAATTCTGTTAGTTTCTCAGCAAACCCTATAGTATCTGTTTTTCTAATTCCTTTGGCATATTATTTTATGCAAAACTGGCTAGACAACTTCATATACAAAATTGATATGCCTTTGTTCCCATACATAATAACCCCTGTTGTATTGATAATGTTAGTAATTGTAATAGTAGGATTCAAGGCTTTTAGAACGACTAAAATAGACCTTATTAAACACTTAAAATTCGAATAAAATGATAAAATCTTGGTTCAAAATATTTTACAGGAATAGTAAAAAAAACAGTTTAAACTTAATAATAAACATATTAGGGCTAACCTTAGGGTTTGCAGGACTTATGTTTGTATTACTGTACTTAAACAACGAAAAAAGTTATAATCAGTGGAATCCTGAAAAGGAAAATATATATAGGGTTTTGCACCGTATGTCCGATGGAAAGATTTCTGATATTGGACCTTCTGCCGAAGGGCCAGCCTTCGAAGAAGATATACCCGAAGTATTAGATTTCTACTTGGCTAGTGGATGGTATTACGATAGTATGGCTAAAATTGACGGGAAAAACAAATACACCAAATATATTTTAAATGGCGAATCTAACTTCTTTGATTATTTCCCGTTTAAGGTGATCCAAGGAACTGCAAGTGCATTTAAAGAGTCTAGAGATAATATTGGTATCTCTAGTGATTTGGCAGTCCTGTATTTCGGAAATGGAAATGTAATAGGAGAATCTATAACAATAGACGATAGACTGTTTACTATTAGCACAGTGTTCGAAGGTAATAAGAAATCGTATTTTAATCCTAAGCTTGTAAAGCAATATGAAGAAAAACTAGATAATTCTAATTGGAGTAGTTTTTCTAAAAATATGTTGATAAAGCTAAGTGAAGGTGCCGATATAAAAGATGTAGAGGCAAAGATGAACTCTATTGTAGAAAAACATATAACCATACCCGCAGCTAAAACAAGAAACATAGATTTAGCCAAATATAAAGAAGAATACGGTATAAGTATCGTATTAGAAAAACTAACAGACATAAGGTTGCATTCGGTATCTGATAGTGGAGGGCCAGAAGGTAAAGGTAACTATCAACTTATAATTATAATGTTGGGTTTATCGGTTTTGCTGGTTATTATTTCGTGTGTTAACTTTATAAATCTTTCAACAGCGTCGGCTAGTGGGCGTTCTAAAGAGGTGGGTGTCAAAAAAACATTGGGTCTTTCCAAAAAAACAATAGCCGTTCAGTATATATTAGAAATATTAGCCCAAGGGCTTGTAGCTTTTGTTTTTGCATTGATTATGGTAGAGTTACTGATGCCTTATTTTAATGATTTTATGAGTAAAGAATTAAGTATAACAGATGGTTCTGTTCTTATGAATATATCCGTAATAGCTGTATTAACTTCTGTATTAGTAGGTGTTATTCCGTCTGTATATATATCTAATTTCAAAACGGTAGAGGTTTTAAAAGGGAATGTGTCAGGTAGTAAAAACGGAATAATAATAAGAAACGCTATGTTAGGTTTGCAGTTCCTTATCTCAGGATTCTTCCTTATAGGTGCCATGATTATATATTATCAGGTAAACTATATGATAAATAAAGACCTAGGTTTTTCGGGAGAACAAATCTTGGTGGTAGAAATGGATGAGTTTGAAAACAGATATAAAAAATATCAAACCTTAAAGAAAGAACTTATAAAACACCCAAATATAAATGTTATAACAAGTAACTATTATATGCCGGGGGGCACATATTCTAACTCTACGGCTGTAACATATAAAGACTACAAATCTGTAGCTAACAGTAATGCTATAGACTTTGGATATTTGGATATGGTTAAAATAAAAATATTAAAAGGTAGAGATCTTAATATAGACTTCGCTTCAGATAGTATAAGTAATATTCTGATAAACGAGACATTAGCCAAAGAGTTAAGTATCTATAATGACCCTATAGGTAAGGAAGTAGAAGTGGGTTTTAGATCTGCTAATGGGATGAAAAGAACTGTTGTAGGGATGATTAAAGACTACCATATAGACGGTTTCGATAAAAAAATAAATCCTATGTTTATAATGCATTGGAATATGTATAGTTGGATGAAGAGGTATAATATGTATGCTGTGCAGTTTAAGGTAAATGCCCAAAACATGGATGAAACTATTAAATATATAGAGGAGTATTGGGGAGTAAATGTAGACCCTGGTTATCCTTTTAACTATAGATTTTTAGATCAGCAGTTTAACAAAACTTTCGAAAAACACCATAAACAAAAAACATTGTTTTCGATACTTACAGCGGTAGTTATACTTATTTCATTATTAGGTTTGTTTGCATTGGCAACTCTAAATATACAACAACGCCTTAACGAAGTTGCTATAAGGAAAACTCTAGGAGCTTCGACCAAAGAAATAATGTACGAACTAATAAAAGGGTTTATAAAAATAGTACTTCTGGTATCTGTGTTTTTAATTCCCTTAGCGTATTATTTTATGCAAATTTGGCTCGATAATTTTATTTATAAAGTTGATATGCCTTTGTTGCCATACTTAATAGCTCCTGTTGTACTAATAATATTAGTGATAATAGTCGTAGGGTACAAGGCTTTTAGAGCCACTAAAATTGATCTTATTAAACACTTAAAATTCGAGTAAAATGATAAAATACATACTTAAACTAACAAAAACAAACTTGTGTAATGTTTCGATTAATACATCAAGCCTCCTGCTGGGCTTGATAGTATTGATTGTTCTTTATTCTTGTACTAGCAAGGCTGATGATATTATAAATACTGCAGATAATAAAAGTATTATAGATATAACCTATAGTTGGTGCGTTCATATAAATTATATTGTATCAGATATTATAAATTTCGTGATTTATAAGTTTTACAACGTAATAAACACCTTAGGTTTTGGCTAAAAGTGATTTGTATAAAATATATTTTTCTCTTATTTAGAAGCTACAGATTGTAATTTCCTCAATTTCCTTTTACTCTTATCTCTGGTAATTATATTAAAAGTAGTACTTATAGTCAAGGCTCCAAGTATAGTAGCAGTAAGGTCTTTGTTGTCAAAGTTTCCATAAGTAATATCGTCTCTGACCTCTTTGCCTATACCAACTACAGTACTAGCACCCAAACTGTACCAAAAAGCTTTACTTCTGTTCTCTGTTTTGTTATATATATACATATAAACGGTTGCATTTATTATGCCTCCTGCCATATAGTGCATTTGTTTGTCTTGACTTATCTGGGCTAGGCTAGCAACAGACCACAGAAATACGCAAGACGGTAATATTAACTTTTTCATAGTTTTTATTTGTTCATTTATTTTGTTTTTAAGGGTTTTAAAAATAATAATAAACATGCTTTTATGAGCTAGTGTTTAGTTAACTCAAAACATATAAATAACACCTATATATATATATAGTAAAACATATAGGTTCTATCAAAAATCTATAAACCAAATAGTATAATACTATGGTTATAGAGTTTTAATTATATAAAAAATGTGGGGGTTTGATGTTCTCGTTATAAATTATATAGTAACGGGAATCAAATATACATAAAAAACAATAATTAATGGTTTTTTTATTTAAAATTCAACTAAATATATCTTAATTTTATTGTTAGAAGCCCTCTATTGTTAAGCTCCATGAAGTTATA
>JABSPL010000033.1 GCA_013215105.1 Flavobacteriaceae bacterium | reverse complement strand
TGGTCTAGTCCCCTATTAATCGGACAAAATTCTTTTTCTTTTCAAATATAGTGAAAATATCACTAAATTAGCTATCGCAAGACGCTTCCAAAGGTGATTTTTGAACCGATGGTTGCATTTCAGGGTCTCTATGACCCTGATTTTCTTTATAGCAAGACACTTCCTTCAGGCTCATTTTACCCGATAGTTCAAAATACGGGATTTTAAGCTTAAATATATTTTTTCTTTTCTCGGTTACTTTTAAATTGATATTACCAATATTCCATTGTTCCCAGAAAACATTAGGAGCTAAACTAGCTATAGAACCATGCAATCTTATATTATTATATTTCTCATAAAACAGAGTCATTCTTGTATTTAATTGTTCAATACTATAGAAATTTTCTCCTGCTATAGCTCTACCTAATATAGCGTGAAAACTTTCAATATGCCCATTTTCTTGAGGCGTGTAAGGATGTGTAAACACCTGATTTAAATAGTTGTTTTTGAAAAAAGCCTGTATGTCTTTAGCGGAAAACCTAGGGTCATTATCATTGCGTATTTCTATGCTAACTCCTTTTTCTAACATATTATTGGGCTGTAAATGATTTATAACGATATCTTCCCAAAGAGACTTTACCTCGTTCTGTTTAATAGAAAAACCTATTGTCCAGTCTAAAATTACTCTAGTAAAAGTGTCTATTACACTGAGTACATATGCGTGTTTTCTAGCCTCGTGTACCCAAACGAATTTAATGTCCATTTCTAAAACTTCTAAAGGATTTTTAGGTGTTACAATTCTGTATTTAACATATTTCTTATCTGTAGTTTTTCTTTTGTCTTTCAACAACATATACTCTTTCATCAACCTAAAAACCTTCTTATGATTTATCAAGTACCCCATTATCTTAAGCTGTTTAGTCATTCTATGATAACCATAATTCAATTCTAAATCTGTTTGATTAGACTTTATAACTTCAATAATCTCAGTGTTTATAACCTGTTTTATTTTACCTTTTTCATCTATTTTCTTGGTGTAAATACTAGGTTTAATACCTTGTTTTGTAGATTTACTCTTATAGTAAAATTGATGTCGTGTTACTCCTGTTATTTTAAAGGCATTTAACCTGTTTATTCCCAAAGCGAGGTACTTTATTAAGAGTACTTTCTTTTCACTTTGGGATATTTCTTTTTTAGTAAGTCATCTTTTAAGCTGCTTTCTATTTGTTTTTCGGCTAACAATTTCTTCAAAAGATCCACTTCTTCTTCCAAGGCTTGAATCTTTTTTAGACGCTCTACAGTCATGCTATGTGATAAGCCTTGCTCTCCCATTTTTTCAAATTTATTCTTCCAGCTATAAAAGGTAGCGGAGTAGATATTATGTTTCTTTAAAGTCTTTACAACTCCATGAGTTGCACATTCTTTTATCAATTTGAGTTTATACTCCGTCGTGTACTGTTTTTTTGTAGTTTCCATAATATAAAGTTAATGTTTTTATTATAGAATTAAGTATGACTATTTTAGGGGCTTAAACAACTCGCTAGCTGCATATAGAATGTGGTTGCTAGTATAAAATTAGACCTTTTGGGGTAATAAATAATCTCTCTTATACATATAGCAGTTAAACCTAACAGGAACATAGGCGATAACATAGCAAATATAGCCTCTACCAATTTCAATTTACCTATGTCGGCAGAACCTAATGAGTTAAATATTTGGGGAACTATATATATTCCTGTCAAAAGTTGTATTGTTTTTTCTGAAAAGAACCATTTGGTATTGTTAAGGTCTTTTTTAGAAAATACATTTATTATTTTTAGCATAAAAGCTATTTATTTTTTTTGTAAGAAAACAAAATTAATGTATTTTATAGACTATAGTGTAGTCATAGTAATATTTTTTTACAAAAAACACATGTATTATAATAATCACTGTTATCCAATAAAAACCCTCTGTCAGCTCAGTAAAATGGATTGGTAAATGGATTTTTAGTTACCACTAACGTTTGGGTTATTGGGCGTTTTAATACCTTGTAGTCTCTTGTTGGTACATGTTTAACCTAAATCCTTGCGTTTCGAAATATCATCTATCTCCCACATGGATACGTTTATATGCTACGTCTATAGATTCAGTATTACCAATATCCCTTGGTATCTTCGCAAAATCATAGATAATTCGCTTTTAAGGAGTAAAGATACTATGGTTTTTTTTTACAAAAACAACAACACTATCCAAATTTACAAATCTAAGTTTCGACCGATAATAGATTTTAAATTCATCAATTCCGTTCCAATGCAGTTTACCAGACAAGGCATCTTCTTTATTGGAATCTGAATTCACTATATTGTTCTGTTGAGCCAGTTGAAAATTTCTAATAAATTTTCTTCATTGTTTATAATATATCCTTGTCAAAAGGACTGCAACTAGTTAGTGTTAGTAAACAATAAGAAAGTAATATTTTGTTCATGTTTTTATTATTTGTGCTAACGGATAGCATATAATCCATAGGGAACTTCTAAGAGTTATATTCCATTTATAAACCGAACTTCATTCCTAAACTACTTCCCCTATGGATTATATACCCTATTGTAGGTGGTTTATCTATTTGTCATTATTCTGAACAACTGCAGCTAAAGGAACTGTAGCACTAGCAATAGAACCTATAGCCGAAACACCCGATTTCATGTCTTCTTTTATTTGTTCAAGATGTGGCTCTGTTTGTTTCTTGAATTCTCCTTTTAGGTCATTCATTAAATGCCCTGGATTCATCCCGCTATGTAAAACAAGCCCTAAAAAACCTGTAGCAATATATAGGAAGCCGAACATTCCCATAGCAGCTTCGTTTTTTATTAATGAAGTAACTACGGCTCCTAGTACTAATATCCAAGACATACCTGCTATTGACTTCATTCCTAGCCATGAAAGTACTGCTGAGGTGACTAATAAATACATAGTTATTTTAGACGCTGTTCCATTTCCTCCCATAGCAAACTGAACCATACTAGCGAAAAAGAATGAGATTAATACAAATGAAATTATTGTATATGGTGAAGTATTCCACTTCAGAGTTCCTCTTATATATAGAGGTAGTACTATAGATAAACCGAACATAGTTGCCATAGCTCCCGGCTTAAAGCTAAACTTTGTATTCCATAGAAAACCTACATCGACATAAGTAAAGAAAGCCATTCCACACGCAACGGCAAGTAAGATTAATGATAAATATTTTTTTTGACTAGAATTTAATTCTTTTTCATCTATAAGTTTAGATGCTACATTGTTTTTGTTTGTTTTCATATTTTTTTTTTATTAATAACTCTAATATATACTATATTGTCATGTAAAACATTAGGAGATACTCTTTTATGCTTAAAACATGTCTATACGAATATATGTATTTATTTTGAGAATCATATTATATCTTAGGCTTTTTTTTAAAAGGAACATTACAATATATAAACTAAGATGTATAATACTAAGGAGATAGTTGGTTTTATAACACTTATGGCAGGCTAAACTAATATCTTTTATAAAAGTTAGAAAAACAATATTTCAAATGAATTAACTCATATATATATTATGTTTTTAACCCCAAAAAGCCTCCTTTTAACTAGTAAAAGGAGGCTTTTTATTATACTATAACAAATTATACTATTTGTTGTTTTTCTTTATTAGGTTAAGAGCAGAACCTTCTTTGAACCATTCTATTTGCCCTTGATTATAAGTATGATTAAGAACTATCATGTCTTTAGAGCCATCTTTATGGCTAACTTCTATAGTAAGCGTCTTACCAGGAGTAAAATCGTCAAGGTCTATAAAACTAAAGCTATCATCTTCTTGTATTAGGTCATAGTCATCTTCATTAGCAAAAGTAAGCCCTAACATACCTTGTTTTTTAAGGTTTGTTTCGTGAATTCTTGCAAAAGACTTAACTATTACAGCAACCACTCCAAGGTGTCTTGGTTCCATAGCTGCATGCTCTCTAGAAGAACCTTCACCATAGTTATGGTCTCCTATAACTAACGAAGGAATACCGTTTTTCTTGTATTCTCTTGCTGTAGTAGGTACAGGTCCGTACTCGCCAGTAATTTGACTTTTAATACTATTAGTTTCTTTATTGAATATATTAAGAGCACCTATCAAACAGTTTTCTGAGATATTGTCTAAATGACCTCTATATTTCAACCAAGGACCAGCCATAGATATATGGTCAGTAGTACATTTCCCTTCAGCTTTTATAAGAAGCTTTACTTCTTTAAGGTCGCTAGGGCTAATTGGTATAAAAGGAGTCAACAATTGTAAACGTTTAGAATCGTCATTTACAGTAACAACAATACCGCTACCATCAGCAGAAGGCTCTTGATATCCATTATCTTCTACTTCGAAACCATCAGGAGGTAATTCATGTCCTTTAGGTTCTTTTAACATTACTTGCTCACCGTTTTCGTTAATAAGAGTATCAGTAAGAGGGTTAAAGTCTAATCTACCCGATATTGCTATAGCAGCCACCATTTCAGGAGAAGCTACAAAAGCGTGAGTGTTAGGGTTACCATCTGCTCTTTTAGAGAAATTACGGTTAAACGAGTGTATTATCGAGTTTTTTTCTTGTTTGTCAGCTCCAGCTCTGTCCCATTGTCCTATACAAGGTCCACAAGCGTTGGTAA
This sequence comes from Flavobacteriaceae bacterium, assembly GCA_013215105.1. Lineage (GTDB taxonomy): Bacteria > Bacteroidota > Bacteroidia > Flavobacteriales > Flavobacteriaceae > DT-33. Next base: position 4,816 of record JABSPL010000033.1, on the reverse strand, counting down.
ATATTTTAGCGTTAAGTTTCTCGAAAGTGTCTATAAATCCATCTCTTTCTATAGTAAACCTTACTTGTTCCGAACCTGGGTTTATTCCTAATTCCGATTTGGCTACTATATTGTTTTTGGTAGCTTGGTCAGCTATATAAGCAGCTTTCGATATATCTTCGTACGAAGAGTTAGTACAAGAACCTATAAGTCCCCAGTCTATATCTAGTGGCCATCCGTTAGCAGTAGCTACTTCTTTCATTTTAGATATAGGAGTAGCCAAGTCTGGAGTAAAAGGTCCATTTATATGTGGCTCTAGCTCCGATAAGTTTATTTCTATTACTTGGTCGAAATATTTCTCAGGATTCTCATAAACTTCTTTATCACCAGTAAGGTAAGGAGCTATTTTGTTAGCTTCGTCGGCTATATCGTCTCTACCTGTAGCTCTAAGGTATCTCTCCATAGATTTGTCGTAACCAAAAGTAGAAGTTGTAGCACCTACTTCAGCACCCATATTACAGATAGTACCTTTACCTGTACAAGAAAGACTTTCTGCACCTTCTCCGAAATATTCTATAATAGCACCCGTACCACCTTTTACGGTAAGTATTCCTGCTACTTTAAGTATAACATCTTTAGCCGAAGTCCATCCGCTTAGTTTACCTGTTAGTTTTATACCAATTAGTTTAGGAAACATCAACTCCCAAGCCATACCTGCCATTACATCGACAGCATCGGCACCACCTACACCTATAGCAACCATTCCTAGTCCACCTGCGTTTACGGTATGTGAGTCGGTTCCTATCATCATTCCTCCAGGGAATGCGTAGTTTTCTAATACAACTTGGTGTATTATACCTGCTCCTGGTTTCCAAAAACCTATTCCGTATTTGTCCGAAACAGAAGAAAGGAAGTCAAAAACTTCGTTACTTGTTTTATTAGCTCTTTTAAGATCGGCTAAGGCACCTTCTTTAGCTTGTATCAAATGATCACAATGTACAGTTGTAGGTACAGCTACTTTTTTCTTTCCTGCTTGCATAAATTGCAATAAAGCCATTTGTGCAGTAGCATCTTGACAAGCTATACGGTCAGGAGCAAAGTTTACATAATCTTTAGAACGAGTAAAAGATTTGGTAGCTTTTCCTTGCCATAAGTGGTTGTACAATATTTTTTCGGACAACGTGAGTGGTGTTCCTGTTTTTTCACGGGCAGCATCTACCGATTCTTGCATGCGTGAATAAACTTTTTTTATCATTTCAATATCAAAAGCCATAGTATAGGTGTATTTGTTTTTTATAATGCAACAAAGATACGAAAATACTAGCATTTTATGGGGTTTTTAGTCAATAGAAATGTTTTATATGTTTTTGTTAAAATAATAGCGTAAAATATTTTTTATATTAAAAAAACAAGGTGTAAGAGGTTGTTTTTTTGTCAAAACAATAAATAAACATATAGTGAAAATATTTTGTAATTGGAAATAGTAACAAAAAAGTAAGGTATTACGAAATTGCTGAAAGTTGTTAAGCATACTGGTAATACTAACAGAACAGAGGTTTTAGGTCGACTAGACATTATATGTACACGTCAAAACATAGGCTGTATGTTTGTTTTTTTGTTTTACTGTTGCTATATGGATAAAAAATGTTATGTTTGTGTCATATAATAATGTTAACTAAAAAAAAAGTTATGAAAGTAAATGAAAACAGAGACAACGAAGAGATACTGTCTAAACAAATAAGAGTCGGAAGGCGAACTTATTTTTTTGACGTAAGAGCTACTAAGGCAGATGACTATTATCTGACTATAACCGAAAGTAAAAAACATACCGAAGAAGATGGTTCTTTTTATTATAAAAAGCATAAAATATATCTTTATAAAGAAGATTTTAAAGAATTTACCGATACTTTAACTGAAGTAACTGATTTTATATTCAAAGAAAGAGGCGATGTCGTTATCAGTGATACTCACAGAGACGATTATGTCAAAAAAGAATACACTAACAAAGACTTAGAAAAGGAGACTACAGCATAGTCTTAGATAAGAAAATAAAAAAAGAGATAGTTTTTAATTTAAAAACTATCTCTTTTTTTATGTTATTCAGTTTCAAACTCACTTATGAAATGTAGTTTTACCGAAGGAAATTTACTTTGAGTCATCTGTAAAGTAAAAGCAGAATCGGCCAAAAATACTAGCTTACCGCTTTTATCTTTTGCCAGATATCTTTGTTTTACTCTTTTGAATTCTTTGTATTCCTCACTTTTTATGTCAGTAGCTTCTATCCAACAAGCTTTATATACGTTTATGTTTTCGTAAGAACATTTAGCTCCATATTCATGTTCTAATCTATACTGTATAACTTCGTATTGCAAAGCTCCTACAGTACCTATTATCTTACGTCCATTCATTTCCATTACAAAAACTTGTGCTACACCTTCGTCCATTAATTGGTCAATACCTTTACCAAGTTGTTTCGATTTCATAGGGTCAGCATTGTTAATATATCTGAAAAACTCAGGAGAAAAACTAGGAATACCTTTGAATTGTAATTTTTCTCCTTCAGTAATAGTATCACCTATTTTGAAGTTTCCAGTATCGTGAAGCCCTACTATATCACCTGCAAAAGATTCTTCCACTATCTCCTTTTTCTCAGCAAAAAAAGCGTTAGGACTCGAAAACTTCATCTTTTTATTGTTTTTAACATGTAAATAAGGTGTGTTTCTCTTGAAAGAACCAGAAACTATCTTGACAAAAGCAAGTCTGTCCCTATGTTTAGGATCCATATTAGCATGTATCTTAAACACAAAACCAGTCATTTTGTTTTCGTTAGCATCTACAAGTCTAGTTTCAGACTGCTTGGGTTGTGGGGTAGGGGCTATATCAACAAAACAATCCAAAAGCTCTTTTACTCCAAAATTGTTAAGTGCGGAACCAAAAAACACAGGATGTAACTCTCCTTTTAGGTAACTTTCTTTGTCGAAACTAGGGTAAGCACCTTCGACTAACTCCAATTCTTCTCTTAGAGTTTCCGCAGCTTCACTACCTATCATTTCGTCTAGTTCGGGTACGTTTATGTCTTTGAACTCTACTCCTTCCGATATTGTTTGCTTGTTTTCGTCCGAGAAAATATTTATTTTCTTGTCCCAAATATTATAAATACCCTTAAAGTCTAATCCCATACCTATAGGGAAACTAAGAGGTATAGTTCTTAATTTTAGTTTTTGTTCTATTTCGTCTAGTAAGTCAAAAGCATCTTTACCTTCACGGTCTAGTTTATTAACAAAAACTATAATAGGAATATTACGCATACGACAAACTTCTACAAGTTTTTCTGTCTGCATCTCAACACCTTTAGCTACATCTACTACCACTATTACGCTGTCAACAGCAGTAAGAGTACGGTAAGTGTCCTCAGCAAAATCCTTATGCCCAGGGGTGTCAAGTATGTTTATTTTTTTGTCTTTATATATAAAAGCTAATACCGAAGTAGATACAGATATACCTCTTTGGCGTTCTATTTCCATAAAATCGGAAGTAGCACCTTTTTTTATCTTATTGCTTTTTACGGCTCCAGCTTCTTTTATAGCTCCACCAAAAAGTAATAGCTTTTCGGTAAGAGTTGTCTTCCCTGCATCGGGATGCGATATGATACCAAAAGTTCTTCTTTTAGCTATTTCTTCTATTAAACCCATTAGTTTTATTTTAGTGCAAATATAGTTTAATATTTAAAAAAAAAGAGGCCTCAATTATTTTTATAGTTCTAAAAATTCAAAAAAATAATTTAAAACAATATCAACTTAACCAAAGCTATAAATACCCCAACAAAACCACCTACTATAGCTCCATTGAGCCTTATATATTGCAAATCGTCACCTACCTTATCCTCTATCTGAGCCACCAAAGCCCTATCGTCTAACTTTTCCAAATTATCCTCAACCATCTTTGCTACCAAATGATGATTGTTTTCGACTAAATCAACTATTTTATCTTTTAAGAAAATATAGACTTTATTAAGCATATCATTATCTATATTAGCCAACAAACCACTAAGTTGCGATTTCATATAAACAAACAAACTGCTGTTTTTATCTTCTAGCTGATTAGTAAGCTCGTTTTTAGCTCTATTAAGCATATTTTCTACTATACTTTCAAACTCTATATTGTCTGCTAATTTCTGCTTCATAGAATCGACCAAAGCATGAGAGTCAGCATCGCCATCCATTAGCTTCTGAGCAAATACCAATATTTCATTATCCATTTTTTTACGTAAAGGATGATTCTCATCGGCTTTTACCTCCTCTACCAAAGAATTAACAGAAACTAACAATTTATTAGCAACCTCCTCGTTGTCCATACCTCCGAATACCTGAGCAGCTCCCATAAATATACTTCTTATACCTCCCTCTTGTATTATACTCTCGGTCTGCTTACCAACACTAGCCTCTACCACCTCACGAGTCTGAGGAGTATTAATAGTTTTTTGTAAAGTACCCAAAACCATAGCCCAAACCCCAGAATGCTGATTAGTACTTACCATATTTAAAAGCCAAGATCCCAATGGATTATCCATATCAATATTTGCCAACTCTTTTTTAAGCCCCTGACTTACTATTTTAGATAGCTTATCCGTATCTGCAGTTTTGCCAAACTCTAACAGAGTAGAACTTACAAACCTAAATATATCTCCTTGTACCTTACAGGGCAAACTCACACTATTAAAGAGTGTTTAAGTATTATTATGTAATTAAAAACTAGGCTTTTAGTGTTAATTATTGTAAATTAAAGGATAATTAATTAAACTTACATAGTTGAAAACAATACTTAACCTGCAAATATT
>JABSPL010000032.1 GCA_013215105.1 Flavobacteriaceae bacterium | reverse complement strand
ATAAACATTGCTCTTTAATTAGTTATGACTTCGTTAATGTAATTACTTAATTTACTTTCCTATTACTCTCAAGTTCTACCTCAAATACACTTCTATTTTGTCGTGCAAATTTTCTTTTATCCATTGGTTGATCTCTGTTTTTTCTCTTTTACCTGACACCCTCTAAGGGCTTGTTTTATTAATATGAAGCTTCTTAGATTATATAATATTCAACTGTTCTGTCTTCTATTTTTTTGATTTTATATTGACAGTTTATTAATATTAAACTGACTAGTAAAAGTAATATTGATTTCATTTTTGTTTGTTCCCACTACTCCTTTTCTATACGGATAAAATTATAAACACCTTTACCTTCGGCTATCAACTCATCGTCTTGGAATGCTTTCATTTGGGTAACTAGTATTCGATTTCCCAGTCTCACTATTTTTCCTTCTACTATTATTTCTTTGGCTTCGGCTCCTTTTAGGTAGTCAATTCTTAAGTCTATGGTTGATAATTTGTCTTTTAACGATTTGGAGTGAGTACTACCAGCTATACCACCTACAGAGTCCATAACTGTAGCTATAATGCCTCCATGCCATCTGTTTTTACGTACATCTCCCACTACTTCTTTTCGGAATGGAACCGAAACTCTTACGAATCCTTTTTCTATATGTAGTAGTTTTAACCCCAGAAACTTGTGAATAGGTATAGTCTCTTCTATTATTTTCTTTATAAAATCTATGCCTTGTTCTATCATATCTTATTTATAATTGTTATTTATTCTGAACTACTATCTGGTAAATATAGATTTTTTTGATACAGATTATAAACAGAAATAGGAAGTGTTTTCTGTCCTACTTTTGTAAACCCTAGTTCTTTATAATATTCACATAATCTAGGGTTTTTAGAATCACAATCTAACCTTAGATACTCGTTATTGCTGTCTCTCGCCTGATTCTCTATTTTAGAAATAACCATAGCTCCTATACCATTTCCTTCATATTTTTCTAACACTACTAGCGAATGTATATATTTTGCTTTATCGTCATTTTCTCCCCAATACAGCTTGTCTTCATCCATAATTCTAACCATTCCTATTATCTCGTCTTCTTCAATTGTTATAAAGAAAAATTCATTGCTAGAAAGACCTTCTTTGACCCATTTTATCTTTTCGACAGGAGGGTTTTTCCAATACTGCCAGTGGTCAACATTCTTTTTGGCTATCTTTTCGGCCGATGATTTGAATAAGCTCAATGCTTTATCCAGATCGTCCAAAGACATTTGTTTTAAGTTTAAATTCATAATTTGAAAGGTTATAATTATCTTGTTAGCATAGACTATACATAACTACATATACATCTTAATATCCTAAATATAATATATAATCGACATAAGTAACTAATAACTGTATTATTCTATATTGGTAAATATAGTTTATTTGATTGCTAAAATAAATAAAAACTTAGTCGAATTTAAGATTAATCTGTACTATACTTGTCACTCGTGTAAATAAAAACCAACTTATCAAAACCTTTATATTTTACATCAGACAACTTATCAATATCTATTTTGTATCAAACATCCAATTCCAAAGCATCATAAGCCAAATAAACATTATCGGGCAATGTTTTTTGAACCTCCTCATGAAAACCTAGCAAAGAGCTTATATGAGTCAAATATGCCTTTTTAGGTTTTATTTTATCTATAAAAGCCAAACATTCCTCTAAGTTAAAATGTGTAGGATGCTTCTCTTGCCTAAGAGCGTTAATTATTAGCACGTCTAAGTTTTGTAATTTACCTATTTCTCGGTCGCTTATGGTTTTTACATCGGTCAGATAAGCCATTTCACCAAACCTATATCCGAAAATACTTAAGCTACCATGCATTATTTTTACGGGAATCACCTCTAACCCCGATAAAACGAAAGGTTCATTTTTGACCCTGTTTTGCTCAACACTAGGAGCACTTGGGTATCTGTTTTTGGCAGTAAAAATATAATCATACCTTCTGGCTAAGGCTTTTAGCACTCTCTTTTTGGCATAAATAGGCAAAGGAGCCTGCTGTTTGTTACAATATGGTCTTATTTCGTCCAAACCAGCTATATGGTCGGCATGCTCGTGGGTAAACAGTATTGCATCTATTTTGTTTATATCTGCCCTTAGCATTTGCTGCCTGAAGTCGGGGCCACAGTCTATTATATAAGTGTTTTCGTCCCATTGTATAGCTATAGAACTTCTTAATCTTTTGTCTTTTAAGTCTGTTGATTTACATACAGGATGTTGGCTAGTTATTACAGGTATTCCTTGAGAAGTTCCTGTTCCTAAAAATTTTATTTTCACTTATATTATTTTAACACAAAAATACATCTTTTGTTTAACATAAAAGCTTTAATTTTGCTAACAAAATATGAACAAATGTCTGTTACACTAAAAGGAGATAAAAAGATTACTAATGTTTTGACGATAATACGTAAAGCATTACAGATAAACTTGAACGAAAATATTTACGGAACCTTTGCCGAGATAGGTGCAGGGCAAGAAACTGTAAGGAATTTTTTCAGAGCAGGAGGAGCTTCTGGTACTATAGCTAAGACTATGAGTGCTTACGACAAAGACTTTTCTGACGCTATATACGGAATAGAAAAAGACAATAGATACGTTACCCAAACTAGACTAAACACTATGTTGGAGTACGAAATGGAACTTTTGGAAGAACGTATATCTAGGGTTAAACATCCTGATAAATTGTTTTTTACTTATGCAAATACGGTAGCTACCATAAACTTCACTAAGAAGTTCAAAGGGCATGGTTGGTTAGGAGTAAAGTTTCAATTAGACCCGTTAGAAGGTTATAACGAGATAGTTTTGCACGTTCGTTTCAAAGAAAATGATGCTAAACTACAGCAAGAAACTCTAGGAGCTTTGGGGGTAAACCTTATTTTTGGAGCATTTTATATGAATGACAGCCCTAAGGAATTATTAAAATCTCTATACGATAACCTAGACAAAGATCAAGTAGAAATAGATATGGTAAACTTCTCTGGACCTAGGTTTACTTATGTAGACAATAGGCTTATGAGTTTGCAGTTGGTACTTAACGGGATGACCAATGCGGTAATGTTCGGCCCTGATGGTAATAATTTATTACCTGCTCAACAGCTTTATAAAGCAAATATATTGACTTTAAGAGGTAGTTTCAGACCTGTTACCAAAGTTAATATAGATATGTTTGAAACTTCTAAAAAGATGTTTTTTGCAGACAATAAAGTAACTGAAGAAAACACTAAAATAATATTTGAAATAACTCTATCAAACCTTAGAGCAGATGGGCAGATAAACGAAAGAGACTTTTTGGACAGAGCAGAATTATTATGTTCGCTAGGGCAGAATGTAATGATTTCGAACTTTCAAGAATATTATAAGTTAGTAGAGTATTTCTCTGAATTTACCAAAGCAAGAATGGCTTTATCTATGGGAGTTTATAACCTTGTAGAAATATTTAACGAAAAATATTATAGAGATTTGAGTGGAGGAGTGTTAGAAGCTTTTGGTAAATTATTTAATAAAGATTTAAAAGTGTATCTTTATCCTTCTAAAAACAAAGAGAATGACAAAGTTATAACTTCGAATGACTTGAAAGTTCATCCTAGAATGAAAGAACTTTATAAGTATTTTAAATACAATGGCAAGATTTTAGATATATCAGGTCATAATCCGGAGTTTTTAGATATTTATTCGAGAGACGTTTTAAATAAGATCAAATCCGGAGAAGAAGGGTGGGAAGAAATGCTACCTGAAGGAATAGAAGAAATGATAAAAATCAAACGTTTGTTTGGTTATATAAATAAGAAAAAATAAATATGGTAAAAAATAAAACTTTAGTAGTATTAGCTGCAGGTATTGGTAGTCGATATGGAGGGCTAAAGCAATTAGACTCTATGACCGATAAAAACGAAGCTATTTTGGACTTTTCGGTATATGACGCTATAGAAGCAGGATTTAATAAAATAGTGTTTATAGTAAGAGACAGTATCAAAGTACAGTTTCAAGATATATTTGACGAAAAACTTAAAGGAAAGGCAGAAGTGCATTACGTTTGTCAGGAAATAGACAACTTACCTGAAGGTTTTGACAAAGGCGGTAGAAAAAAGCCTTGGGGAACAGCTCACGCTTTGCTTATGGTCAAAGATATAGTCAAAGAAAACTTTATAATAATAAACGCTGATGATTTCTACGGGAAAAATGCGTTTATAGACATATCTAATAATTTGGATAGCCTTAACGAAGACTCTTTGGAGTTCTCTATGGTAGGTTATAAACTTAAAAACACTCTTTCCGAAAACGGATATGTGTCAAGAGGTCAATGTTATGTTGACGACAAAGGTTACCTTAGTAGCATAATAGAAAGGCTTAAAATAACCAAAGAAGCAGGAGAAATATTCTACGAAAACAAGGAAGAAGGTAAAGTAGTAATGAGTGAAAACACTATAGTTTCTATGAATTTCTGGGGATTTACACCTAAAATATTCGGAGAAATAGAAGCTTACTTCATAGAATTCTTAAAAAATATTGGTTCCGATATCAAAATAGAATTTTATATACCTTCGATGGTCAACGACCTAATGCAAGACAAAGGAGCTACCGTAAAGGTGATAACTTCGGAGTCTAGCTGGCTGGGAGTTACTTATAAAGAAGACAAAAGTGTAGTTTCTTCTAAAATAGGAGAAATGAAGCAGGATAGCAAATATCCAAGTTATCTTTGGGCTTAAAAGCATAAAAAATATTATTTAACCTATAAAAAAGAGAAACTAACTAGTTGGTTTCTCTTTTTTTGTACTTAGAATTGTAAGATACAAACATATTGATCCATATAATTCTAGAAAGTCTTAAGTTGATAGGTGAAGTCAGTACACTTATAGCTGCGGTAAATATAAAGCTATCTAATAAACTTAGCCCAACTATTACTTTAGCTATTATAAAGCAAGATAGCATAGTCCCTACGGTTATACCATAGCTAACATACATAGCTCCAAAAAAGAATGATGGCTCCATCATGTATTTAAGGTCGCAATGAGGACAATTGTCGTGTATTTTTATAATTTTAGAAAGGTTTAAAGTGGCTTTATGCTTGAAAAACTCTCCTTCTTGACACCTAGGACATTTGTTAGTAAATATACTTTTGATTTTTTGTAGCATAATATCGTTGTTTTTAGATAATAAATAATATTTTTGCCAAAGTTAAAAATATAAATTTATAAAGCTTAAGTACCTATGTTAAATATCCATAATTTATGCGTTTCATTTTCGGGAGAAGACCTGTTTACCGATATCACCTTTAAACTAAACAAAGGAGACAGAATAGGACTGATAGGAAAAAACGGAGCAGGGAAGTCAACCTTGCTAAAAGTCTTGGCTAACGAGATAGAATACAACAAAGGTACTTTGGCTTACGAGAAAGGTACTACAATTGGTTTCTTAAGGCAAGATATAGAGTTTGTAATTGGGCGTACTATCTTGGACGAAGCATATCAGGCTTTCGAAGAAATAAAAAAGATAGAAGGAGAACTAGACGAAGTTAACGAGCAACTAACTACAAGAACCGACTACGAAAGTGATAGTTATATGGATATAATCCATAGGCTAGAAGAGCTTACTACTAGGTACGAAATAATAGGAGGTTATAACTACCAAGCCAAAACCGAAAAAATACTAATTGGTTTAGGTTTCAAAAACGAAGACTTCGACAAACAAACCGACACTTTCTCTGGAGGATGGCGTATGAGAATAGAGTTAGCAAAACTTCTATTACAAAACAACGATATACTACTACTCGATGAGCCAACTAACCACTTAGATATAGAATCTATCATATGGTTAGAGAGTTTTTTGAAGACTTATATAGGTGCTGTAGTGTTAGTTTCGCACGATAAAATGTTCTTAGACAATGTAACTAACCGTACAATTGAGATAGTTTCTAGAAGAATATATGACTATAAAAAGGCTTATTCTGAATTCTTGATAGCAAGACAAGACATAATAGACAAGCAAATAGCTTCTAAGAAAAACCAAGAGAAAGAGATAAAGCAAAAGAAAATGCTTATTGACAAGTTTAAGGCTAAAGCGAGTAAGGCAGCTATGGCTCAGTCATTGATGAAGCAACTTGATAAAGTAAAAATAATAGAAGTAGACGAGCAGGACAACTCGGTAATGAAAATAAAATTCCCTATTTCTCGTCAGCCAGGTAAGATAGTTGTAGAAGCAGAAAACGTAAGCAAGTCTTATGGAGACAAAAACGTGATAACTTCGGCTAACTTTATGATAGAAAGAGGTAGTAAAATAGCTTTTGTAGGGCAAAACGGACAAGGAAAGTCGACATTAGCAAAAATGATGGTTGGTGAAAGTAGTGTGGATGGTGGTTTTATAAAACTAGGGCATAATGTTGATATTGGTTATTTTGATCAAAATCAGTCAGAATACTTAGACGGTGAGATAACTTTGATGGAAACCATGGTAAATGCAGCTAACGAGACCAACAGAGCTCATGTAAGAGATATGTTAGGTTCGTTTTTGTTCCGTGGTGACGATGTAGATAAAAAAGTAAAAGTACTATCAGGGGGAGAGAGAAACAGATTAGCTTTCTGTAAAATGTTACTATCTCCTATAAACGTGATGATACTCGATGAGCCAACTAACCACTTAGATATAGCCTCTAAAACGGTGTTAAAAGAAGCTTTATTGAAGTATGATGGTACTATGATAGTAGTATCGCACGATAGGGATTTCCTTAGCGGATTAGTTGATACTACTTACGGATTTAAAGACGGAGAGATAAAAGAATATTTGGGAGGTATAGATTATTTCTTGGAGCAACACGCTATGGACAATATGCGTGAAGCAGAAAAGAGAACAGTCGTTAAGAAAGTAAAAGAAAAGCCTAAGGCAAACTCTAAAAACAGAGATGCTATAAAGAAGGTAGAGAAGGAAATAAAAAACTTAGAAAACTCTATTAAGAGACTCGAAAAAGAAGTCGAAAAAATGGATACTGAACTTAGTGAAAACTACGAAAAGGTAAAAGACGACACTAAATTCTTTAAGAAATACGAAGGCAACAAAGCTGAATTAGAAAGCAAGCAAGAGCGTTGGTTCGAGCTAGAAGAAGAGAAAGAAAACCTAATATAAGCGATCTATAGACAATAATCGACTAGTCAGCTGCATGTATAGCTGACTGGTCGATTATCTGTTTTATAGATATTGTTTACTCACTTCTATTCTGTACTTATACCTTATATTTGATCTTTTATTAGATACTCTACAATTATTTTGGCAGCAACCTTGCTTCCCTCCATAGAAGGATGAAACCCATCTGAAGAGTAATAATCAAAGTTTTTAGTCAAATCGAAATGTCTTTTCCAAACTTCTCCAACCGGAAACAAGATGGCATCATTAATTACCGATGCATCTCTATGATTCTTAATTACATCTTCGAATGTATGATAGTATGAGAGAGACGGCCAAACCATAAAATAGCCTAGCTTAGCATTGTTATTATGACATAAGTCACTTAGTTTCTTGCCATACTTTATTAAGATTTCTCTTCCGTAAGGTCTAGATGATGGTCCTTGTTGAAAAATGACAAAATCATAGGAGTTTTTAGCTATTTCTTGTTGGATACTTCCATTATCCCAGTGATCTATTATAGAATAATTAGGGAAAGTAATCATTTTTGAACTAATAGTAATCCCTCTTTCTTTTGCAACTATCTTTACAAGTTCAGGAAGATTGTTAGTGTAAGTTAAGCTGTTGCCAATGAATAAAATACTGTAACTTTCATTAGAAATGCTATTATTAGAGTCGTATATGTTCGAAGAACTACAAATTATACATATAATAAAGAGTAAGGAAGTTTTGAGTTTATTCATAAATTATTGTTAGAAGTTCTAAACTACAATTATTCTCTCTATTGCTACCATTTTTTTATCTTAACTTTAGATGACTTATATTCTGACGACATACTCATCTAACCTTTTTCCCAATATTTTTCTGAAATACGAAACCTGTACGTTCAATTACCAAATATAAGTAATACCCGATAAATCCCCAGAGAGATGGCCTGTTTGTAGTATGGTGACCTATTTATAAAAGTAACAAACCTCCAAATGCTCCGTCTTATTGAGACAAGCAATACAAATATGAAATACCCACTAATTAAGCCTAAGTACTATATATCTTTATTCAAAGAGATAGCAAGTTTTATAATAAAACCGGCTATAGGAGAGAAATCTGAAAAATCGATAAAACTCAAAATATACGATATTATAGGTCTATTTGTACTAAAATTTATTTGTTTGATTCCTGTTATTCTGTTTTTTGCTTTAGTGTACGACCCCGAAAACATACAAGGCGTAAGTATGGCGAAACGTTTTTCACCTTTGGTTTTATTACTGATAGTAGGCTTTATATTACCATTTTTAGAAGAAGTTGCTTTTAGACTTTCTTTGGTATTTAAACCAGTGTATTTGGCAGCTACTCTAGGAGTATTGACGTATTATATTATGACCAAACTTGTATTTCACACCAAAATGAGCGCAATAGACGATAGCTTTTATCTTAGGTTAGGAGTTTCCATTTTAACTATGATAGTCACATATCCCATAGTTAGCATATCAGCGGTAAAAAGTAGACTAGCCGAATTTTGGAGTAATAATTTCAGATATATATACTATATAATATGTGTGGTTTTTGCCTGGCTACATATATCCAAATACGAATTAAACATGACTAATATATTATTGCTGCCTATACTTACTATGCCGCAATTGATGAGTGCTTTGATATATGGTTATGTCAGGGTCAAATTCGGGTTCCAATACCCTTTGCTTTTCCATATTTCTAACAACGTGATAGCTTTTAGCATATCTACCCTTATAGCTACAGATATGATATATTATTAAAAATATAGATTAATGTACTTGTGTAATAGAATCCCTCAAATCATAAATAATGGATATTATACAGGCTCAAGGATATCAGGTAACCCTTAATAAGTATATATACTAAATGAGTATTTACTGACTCAATAGATAAGTTCTATAATTATACTTAGCGCCGAGAACACCGAAAAACACTACCTACCTATTCTTCTTAAAAATTTAGATGACACTATAAAACACCATTCTATAATAGTAATCCCTGGCTAGGAAAGAAAAAATTTAGAAACTTGTGTTTTTTTGTGGAACTCGTTAACCAAACAAGGCACCTACAGACGTAGTTTACTTATCAATATAGGGGGAGGTGTAGTTACCGATATGGGAGGATTTGTACCTCGATTGGTCAGATGAATATAACTAAACAAAACTGACCGAAATACCAATAAAAAGGTATAGTTTTGCTATATAAACAGAGTAAGTATCAGGATTATTATTTATCCAAGAGTGCTTACGTTTAATTGAGTAATAAAACAAAAAACATGAACAAAACAGTATTAATAATAGCAACTATTTACGGAGCATTGGCGATAATATTAGGAGCTTTCGGTGCTCATGGGCTTAAGAAAATATACAGTCCCGAACTGCTGAGCAGTTTCGAAACAGGAGTAAAATACCAAATGTATCATGCTATTTTCTTGTTAGTTTTGGGATTAGGGCTTAAATTAGACTCAGCTTTGTTAAAATATGCTAGTTTTTCGGTAATACTAGGGGTTATATTGTTTTCGTTTAGCATATATATAATAACTTGGTTTAGTAGCAATGGAGTAAAACTAGGGCTAATAAACCTGATAACTCCCATAGGAGGACTATTATTGATATCGGGATGGGTACTTACTATGGTTCATTTTATAAGAGACTAATCTCTGTTTAGAGTTATGACTATAGTTGTGCCTTTGTTTATTTCCGAATATTTTATATATATCTTTCCTTTGTGAAATTTTTCTATAACTCTTTTGGCTAAAGAAAGCCCCATACCCCAACCTCTTTTTTTGGTACTAAATCCTGGTCTAAATACTTTATTCCAGTTTTTTCGTTCTATACCTTTACCGCTATCTTTTATGTAGATATCTGTAGTTTTTTCTCTTTTTATAACCTTTACTTCTATTTGCCCTTCACCTTTTATAGAATCTATAGAGTTTTTTAGTAAGTTTTCGATAACCCAATTAAAAAGTACAGGGTTAAGCTTAGTGATAAGGTTCTCATTGCTTATCAGCATAGTAAATCGTATCTTGTCAGAGCTTCGTTTGTCCAGATACTCTATATTGTTTTTAAGATGAAATATGAGGTCTTCGTTGTTTAGTTTAGGTTTAGATCCTATTTTAGAAAATCTATCAGCAATAGTTTGTAGTCTTGTTATATCTTTGATTATCTCTCCAAAATACTCGCTTTTATTATCTTCGCTATCCATCAACTCGCTCCAACCTAACAATGACGTAAGCGGAGTTCCTAACTGATGAGCCGTTTCTTTTGCCATAGAATTCCACAGCATATTACTCATACTTTCTTTGCTGTTTTTCCAATAGAAATAGACGGTAAATAGCAATAGAACAACAAATAGAAATATTAAGCCAGGGAAGTATTTTAGTTTATTTAGTAACGAAGAATCCTTATAATATATATACTGTTCCTCGTTTACACCTTCCAAATCTTTCAGTATAACTATTGGTTTGTTACCACTCTGCATATAGAGTAATTCCTTTTCTAAAAACCCTTTTTTAGATGATTTTACCGAATCAAAATTATGAGCCCCTAATATCTTATTGTCTTTATTAGTTATTATTATAGGGATAGAAGTGTTATTGCTTATAATTCGGTATTCCAAAGAAACATCAATATCTAAATCGGTATTATTAAACCTTTCTAACGAAGTAGCCAATATCTCCATTTTGAAACGTTCATCTTTCTTTACAGTATTATAAAGCACATAACTGTTCCATAGTATAGAGCCAATAACGACCAATATTAAGGTAAACAAAACACTTCTAAATCGGTATAAATATATAATCAAAGCTGTTTTTTTGAATATTAAAGGTAATCAAAATTTAATTATTTATACTAAAAAAAAAGACAGATTACAAGTCTATAGTTTCTGTTTGATTTTTTCTAACATATATCTCACCAAAAAATACTGAGCAAAAGCATAAGTAGACATTATTAATAGTTCTTTGATGAAATGAGGATAGTGAAACAGTTGAGTAGACAAAATAGCGTCAGAGCTAACAAACAGAACCGCACCCACTAATAGATATAAATTAGATATTTTTTTGTTTACAATATAAAAGTATAGAGACAAGCTTCCGAATATGGCTATTGTACTAGCGTAAACCACCACTGGCATTAACATTTGCTCTAGCTTAGGGTATATTAATGTAAATATATAAGAAAACAACAACAGAAAAGGAATAAAACATAGAGTAAGTTTGGTATAGTTTATTTTTCCTGATTTCTCAGCTTTTAATATTACCGAAATATATAATATATGAGATATAAGGAATGATCCTAGACCTAATATAAAGAACAATTCACCTTCGAATAACAAAAAAATATCTCCAACTAAAGAAAACATCAATGCAATAACAAACGATTTGTTCATGGAAGAACTACTCGAATACCAATATATAAGAGATAATAATATAATAGGCTTAGTGAAGTTCCTCGCCTGAGGCATATAGGTTATCGAAAGTAAATCGGCTATAGTTATTAAGACAAATATAGATGTGAATAGTTTAAGATTCTTCATTATTATAGATATTTTGATTTAAATGTAATAATACTGATTTAATTTTTAAAACCACTCTTTAATCTTGTTTTCTGATTGTTTTACAATAAAAAGAGGTATATATCAATAGTTTATTTGTTAATAATATAAATACTATATTGCAAACCGAAAAACAAAACTTAAACACAATGAGGAATATAATTTCAGTAATACTGTTGTTTTTAGTTATAGATATTAGTGCACAGAACATTTCTATACCTATTGATACTATAGTAACTACAAGTCATCAGGTAAAGATAAAAGGTAAAGTCGTAAACTACACTGCCAAAGCAGGTACTCAGCCTGTTTGGGACAAGGATGGAAAAGTAATAGCTACTTTGATGTACACTTATTATCAGAAAAAAAATGTAAGCAATAAAGACGAAAGACCATTGCTTATATCGTTCAACGGAGGTCCGGGATCGGCTTCGGTGTGGATGCATATAGCATATACGGGACCTAAGATATTGAGAATAGACGATGAAGGTTTTCCTATACAGCCTTATGGCATAAAAGACAATAACTACTCTGTTCTAGATATTGCCGATATAGTCTTTGTAAACCCCGTAAACACAGGGTATTCAAGGATTGTAGATAAAGAAACAGACAAGAAAACCTTCTTTGGAGTAAATACAGATATTAAGTATTTGGCAAAATGGGTAAACACTTTTGTAAGCAGAAACAACCTATGGAAAAATCCTAAATACCTAATAGGAGAAAGCTACGGTACAACTCGTGTATCTGGTTTGGCTTTGGAATTGCAAAACCAACATTGGATGTATTTGAATGGAGTTATACTAGTATCTCCTACCGATTTGGGTATAAAAAGAGATGGTCCAGTAAAGAAAGCTAACAGATTGCCTTACTTTACTGCTGCTGCTTGGTATCATAAAAAACTATCTGATGATTTACAAAAAAAAGACCTGCTAGAAGTACTTAAAATGTCCGAAGAATATACCGTAAACACCTTGATATCGACTATGTCTAAAGGTGGTTTTGTTTCTGATGAAGAAAGAAATAAAGCTGCAGAAAGAATGTCGTACTTCTCTGGTATTTCCACAAAAGTAATACTTCAGAACAATCTTGACCTGTCTACTTCTTATTTTTGGAAAGAATTGTTGAGAGACCAAGGTAAAACTATAGGGCGCTTAGACTCTAGATACTTAGGGATAGACGAAAAAGACGCAGGAACTAGGCCTGACTACAATGCAGAGTTGACATCTTGGTTGCATTCGTTTACTCCTGCTATTAATCATTATTACAAAAACATATTAAACTTCAAAACTGATATAAAGTACAATATGTTCGGCCCTGTACATCCTTGGGATAGAACCAGAAATAATACGGGTAAAGATTTACGCTTAGCAATGGCAGAAAACCCATACCTTAACCTAATGATACAATCGGGTTACTACGACGGAGCTACTACTTATTATGATGCCAAATATACTATGTGGAATATTGATAGTGGAGGTAAATTGAAAGACCGTATGGAGTTCAAAGGTTACCGTAGTGGGCATATGATGTACCTCAGAAAAGAGGACTTAGAAAAAGCTAACGAAGATTTAAGAGTTTTTATAGATAAGTCTAAGGCTAAAGGTTCGGCTAAATATTAGAAAAACCTATACTAAATATTAAAAACCCTCGTAACAAGTTGTTATGAGGGTTTTTATGCATAAACAGTGGTTTATGTGAACTATTAAGCTATATCGGCTTTCACATGGCTTTTGTTAGCCCTACCAGAAGGGTCGTCGTTGTCTTGCCATTTTGGAATCCATTTTTGTACTGTCTTAACAGCCGAGTCTTGTGGGAATAATTCACTAAAGATAGTTCTATAATAATAAGCTTCTTTGGTTGTTGGAGTATTATGAGGATATTTACTATTAGCTAATTTCATATCTTGCTCACTAACTCTCGCACTACAAAACTCTATCAATGTGTCTATCCAGTTATAACCCACTCCGTCCGAAAACTGCTCTTTTTGTCTCCATAAAACCTCTTCTGGCAAGAAAGGGTCTTCAGGAGTGTCAAAGGCTTTTCTTAATATGTATTTCTCTACACCTTTATATGTTTGGTGCATCTTTTCTTTAGGTTCTATTTTCATTACTAGATCCAAAAAGTCTTTGTCCAAAAACGGAACTCTAGCTTCTATCCCATGTGCCATAGTTGACTTGTCTGCTCTCAGGCAATCGGCAGTCGATAGTCGCTGTACTCTGTCTATTGTTTCTTTCTGAAATTCCTCGCTACTATCAGTGTTTCCGAAGTATAAATAACCTCCAAACATCTCATCAGCCCCTTCTCCCGACAGTACAACTCTTATCCCCGATTCGGCTATTTGTCTGCTTAGAAAATACATAGGAGTACTAGCTCTTATCGAAGTAACATCGTAAGTTTCTAAATTCCAAATAAGCTGTTTCAATATCTTAACTCCTTCTTCTATACTAAAATATAACTCATGATGCTGAGTACCTAAATAATCGGCAACTTTACGAGCTGCTACTATATCAGGAGACTTGCTGTCTAGCCCTATAGAGAAAGAATGCAGTTTCTTACCCGACTCTTTCATCAATCTAGAAGCTATCGAACTAGTAAGAGATGAGTCTAAACCTCCCGAAAGTAATACTCCCAGAGGAACATCGGTCATCAGTCTTTTTTTGGTTGCTGATATTAGACTTTCACGTATTGCTGTTAGGTCTAGTTTTTCTACTGCTGTTTTGTGGTCGAACCATTCAGGTTTATAGTACCTTACTAATCCTTCTTTAGGGGTGTAATAATGCCCTGGAGGGAAAGCTTCGAAACCAATACATTGATCGGCTATAGCTTTCATTTCGGAAGAAAAATACATAGTTCCGTCTTTATCTTTACCATAATAAAGAGGTTTTACGCCTATAGGGTCTCTACCTGCTATATAATCGTCTCCATCTATAACCACAAAAGCGAAGACACCATCTAGTTTGTCCAAAAAACAACTACCTAGCTTTTCGTATAAATGAACTATAACCTCTGAGTCAGAATTTGTCCTAAAAGAGCAGTCTTTAAGTAAAGTTTCTCGTAAGTTTCGATGATTGTATATTTCACCATTATGTACCATATATGCCGAAGAGCTTCCTTTTATAGGTTGTTTCCCTGTATGTAAATCGATAATAGATAACCTTTCATGACATAAGATATATCCATTTTCGCTTTGGTATATATCTCTTTCGTCTGGACCTCTATGAGACATTCTTAATGACAATTCACTTACTTTACTTGTTTCTTTATCTTTCCCTAAGACTGCTAGTATTCCGCACATAATTTTTGTTTGATTAATTAGACTTACAAAGTAAAGGATAATTAGCTCTAATTAAAACTACTTTCGGCGTATTGCCTTTCTATTTCCGAAAAGAAGTGTTTATAGGTTTTATATGTAAAGGTACTTTTAAAACAAGAGCCTGTCTGACTTACATATGAAAAGTATAGAAATTTAATTATAGCTGTGAAATAGAGAGAAAAGCGGAGTCATTTGTGTTGTTTTTTACAAAAACGAAGATGAGAACGTCGTGTTTTATGAAATACCTTGAGTGTAGTGAACTATGAGCTTCTTTGTATTGAAAATAAAAGTATTTTAGCCCCATGATATACAGAGGAAATAAAATAAATTATTCTATAAAAGGGGAGGGTAAATGCGTGGTATTATTACATGGTTTTCTGGAAAGTAAACAAATATGGGCTAAAACTGAAACTTTTCTATCTCAAAAATATAAAGTTATAAATATAGACTTGCTAGGTCATGGAGGTAGTTCTAATGATATAGAAAACATATCTATGAGCAACCATAGTGAATATATAAATGATATACTTGAGGGTAATAATATTGATGAGGCTGTATTTATAGGTCATTCTATGGGAGGATATATAGCCTTGGCTATGGCAGAATGTTTTCCATACAAAATAAAAGGACTTTGCCTAGTTAATTCAGGTAGCTATGCCGATTCGGACTATAAAAAACAGATAAGAGACCGTAGTGTCGAGGTAGTCGAAAGTAACAAATCGTTGTTTGTAAATGTAGCGGTACATCAATTGTTTAGCAAAGAGGAGTATGTAGTTTATAAGCAAGAAATAGAAGAGTTTACAAGAATTGCCGATGCCGTAAAAGCTAATAATATAATAGCTAGTATTAAATGTATGAGAGACAGAAAAGACAGAACTGAAATATTAAAAAGCATCAAAAACAAGTTAATGATAACAGGAAGTAATGATAGTATGTTTCCTTTGGTTAAGACTAAAAAAGAGGCAAGAGATACTAATACTGAGCTGATAGTTTTGGACTCAGGGCATATTCCACAGGTTACTAATAGTGGGGAATTGAATGATGTTTTGTTAGAGTTTTGTAAAAAGAGTATGAGTTTAAAATAAAAAAGCCACCCCGGCAAGGGATGGCCTTTAGCTATCAGTAGCTATGTTAAAAAAAATCACCTGACAATTTCTTGTAAAGACATTTTTTTTAAGTATAATCTAATATAAATTACACCTTAACAGCTCTCCCTTCTATTATTAGTTCGACTACTTCAGGGTTTAGCAATGTCGAGGTGTCGCCAAGGTTCTCAATATCTCCTAAGGTTATTTTCCTTAGTATTCTTCTCATTATTTTCCCACTTCGGTTTTTTGGTAAGCCTACAGTAAACTGTATTTGGTCTAGTTTGGCTATTCCTCCTATTCTTTCGGTTATCATTTGGTTTATTTCAGCCTTTAGGTTGTCGTGATCTCTTGATTCTCCGTATTGTTTCAATGTAATATATCCACAAAGAGCATTACCTTTTATACTATGAGGGAAACCAACTATAGCACTTTCTACAACAGCAGGATGTTCGTTTATAGCATCTTCGATAGGAGCAGTACCTAGGTTATGCCCCGAAACTATTATAACATCGTCGGTACGCCCTGTAATGCGGTAGTAACCTACTGCGTTACGCAAAGCTCCATCGCCTGTAAAATACATATTTTTGACTTCCGAAAAATACGTATCCTTAAACCTCTTATGATTATCCCAAATGGTTCTTGCCATGCCTGGCCAAGGAAATTTCATACATAACTTACCTTCTTTATTGTTTCCTTGTAGTTCTTCTCCATCATTACCTACAAGAACAGGTTGTATTCCTGGCAAAGGTAAGGTTGCATAAGTAGGTATAGTAGGAGTCGAAAAAGGTATTGGCGATATCATAATTCCTCCAGTTTCTGTTTGCCACCACGTGTCTACTATAGGGCTTTTTCCTTTCCCTATATTATCGTTGTACCAGTGCCAAGCTTCTTCGTTGATAGGCTCCCCTACTGTTCCTAATATTTTGAGAGATGATAAATCGTATCTGTTTACATAGTCTAATTTCTCCTTAGCTAATGCCCTTATTGCTGTAGGTGCGGTATAAAACTGTGTTATTTTATGTTTTTCGACTATTTCCCAAAACCTTCCGTAGTCAGGGTAAGAAGGAATTCCCTCAAACATAACAGTAGTCGCCCCGTTAGCTAGCGGGCCGTATATTATATAACTATGCCCTGTTATCCAACCGATATCGGCCGTACACCAATAGACATCTTTTTCTTGGTATTGAAATATATTTTTGAAAGTATATGCCGAATAAACCATATAACCAGCAGTAGTATGCACCATTCCTTTAGGCTTACCTGTAGAACCTGAGGTGTACAATATAAACAAAGGATCTTCGGCTTTCATGATAGTTGCCTCGCATATATCACTCGATTTTATTAGTAGAGGAGCTAGCCATATATCTCTTCCATTTTTCATATTAATCTTTGTTTTAGTTCTGTTGACAACCAAAACTTTATTAACTATATCAATATCTACTATAGCTTCATCTACTATTTTCTTAAGCTCTATAGTCTTGTTACCTCTATAAGCTCCATCACTAGTTATAATCATTTTACTACCACTATCTTTGATACGTGTAGCTAGTGCATCTGCCGAAAAGCCCGCAAAAACCACCGAATGTATAGCTCCTATCCTAGCACAGGCAAGTACCGAAATAGCCAGTTCGGGTATCATTGGCAAGTAAATACATACTCTATCTCCTTTGTTTACCCCTTGACTTTTTAGAACATTAGCCATTTTGTTAACTCTTTCGGATAATTGCTTATAAGTTATATGCTGAGCTTTCTCCTGAGGATTGTTAGGTTCGAATAATATAGCCGTCTTGTCGGCTCTGTTAAACAAATGCCTATCTATACAGTTTTCGGTTATGTTTAACTCAGCTCCTTGATACCATTTGATAGAAGGTTTATCAAAATCCCATTCCAAAACTTTATCCCATTTTTTTCTCCAAAGGAAATGTTCTTCGGCTATTTCGGACCAAAAAATTTCAGGCTCGTTTATCGATTTTCTGTAAACTTGCCAATACTCTTCCAGATTCTTAATGTGATAATTGCTCATAATCTTTTTATTTTTTGTAATAAGAGTAAAAATAGTCTTTTTATCCCTAAAAATAAAGTCTACTAATCAATACTTTACAGTTTTTAACTATTGATATTTAGATATTACTTTTATGTTCCGAAATAATTCTATTTATTTCGGAAAACAGACTCTTTTCAATAAAGTTTTTTATTCCATTAAAAAATATAGTTTTTTTATCTTCTTCATATAATTATATTAACCCTATATTTTCATTATTTTTATATCAAAAACATTACTTTTGCCCCAAAACAAAATAACCCAAAACAAACATGAGATATTTATTAATATTACTAATTGCATTTTCTGTAACTTCTTGTACTGATGACATAAAGCTACCTACACTTCTGGATTATCTTACTCAAAACCATAAAGACATAGATGAATATATTGCAGATAGTGACTTAGAATTCACTAAAACAGACTCAGGGCTTTACTATGTAATAGAAACAGAAGGAGAAGGTGATTTCCCTACTATTGACTCTAATGTTACTGTAAAATACAGAGGGTATTTACTTAACGGAATAGTGTTTGATAAAAGTGGAGAAGAAGGTATAAGCTTCGACCTAAACCGAGTAATACCAGGTTGGATCGAAGGAATACAACTATTCAAAGTAGGGTCGATAGGGAAACTTATAATACCTACAGACTTAGCTTATGGTACAGCTAATATACCAGGTATACCTGCTGGTTCTGCTCTTATTTTCGATATAGAGCTACTTGCTATAGTTCAATAAAACTGTAAATTAAATATATACAAAACATATTACAATGCGAAAAACGATATCTACAATAATAAAAACAATATTAGTTACCGTATTGGTATTGCTTCTTTCTTGCAAAAAAGAAAGAAGCAATAGTTTTGAAATAGGAATAATATCGGACTGTCAGTATTGTGACTGCGAAATAAAATGGGATAGATATTTTAAAAAATCGCCTGCTAGACTAAAACAAGCAGTAGAAATTCTCAAT
The DNA here is from genome assembly GCA_013215105.1 of Flavobacteriaceae bacterium. Taxonomy (GTDB): domain Bacteria; phylum Bacteroidota; class Bacteroidia; order Flavobacteriales; family Flavobacteriaceae; genus DT-33. The sequence continues at coordinate 3,060 of JABSPL010000032.1, read as the reverse complement.
AAAGAAGACTTAGAATACACTATACATTTGGGAGATTTCATAGACCGAGATTTCAAAAGTTTCGACAGCATACTCCCTATATGGAACAAGTTGAAGTCAGAAAAAAGACATGTCTTAGGTAACCACGATTTCGAAGTAAAAGACTCTTTAAAACCAAAAGTAATAAGTAAGTTAGGGCTCAAAAACAGATACTACAGCTTTGTAAAAAACAACTGGAAATTCATAGTTATGGACGGTAACGACCTTAGCTTTTATGGAGCAACTGACCCTATAAAAAAGACACAAACCGACTCTATTTACAATTTGATGAAATATAAAAACCTTCCTTATGTAGAAAAATGGAATGGAGCTTTGAGTAATATTCAATTAAAATGGATTAAAGACGAATTAGAGTCTGCCAAAGAGGCTAATCAACTAGTTGGTTTCTATTGCCATTTCCCTATTTACCCTATAGATATACACAATATATGGAACCGAGAGCAATTTGTAGAGCTGATATCGGACTACGATAATGTGAAAATATTTTTTAACGGACATAATCACGCTGGTGCTTACCAGCATATAAAAGGTGTTCATTACTTAACTTTTAAAGGTATGGTAGACACCAAAGAAAGCTCTTCTTTTGCCAAAGCATTATTTACTAAAGATAGTATAATTATAAAAGGATATGGGAGAGAAGTTTCAAGGAGGCTCTCAATTTTATAGATAGTTAACTCTATTTGTTATTAATTTGAAATGTATATATTTGGGGATTATAACCCCTTAAAAAACACAAAATGAAATCAAAATTATTAATTTTTATCATTATAGTATTTGCATCATTTCAGGCAAATGCCCAGAATAGCACAGTAGATATAATGAAAGAGGCCTATGCTAAAGCAAAGTTAGAGAGCAAAAAAGTATTCATTAAGTACAGTGCATCTTGGTGTGGTTGGTGTAAGAGAATGGACAAACAAATGAAATTAGACTCTACAAAAGATTTTTTTGAAAGTAGTTATGTAATAGTAAATTTGACCGTAAAAGAGAGTCCTAATAACAAGAATTTAGAAACCCCTGGTGCTAATATTCTACTTAAGGAACAAGGAGGAGACAAAGCTGGATTACCTTTTTGGGTTGTTTTAGATACCGACGGTACTCTACTTGAAGATTCGTTTAACGATAAAAATCAGAACTTAGGCTGTCCTGCCTCTAAAGAGGAAGTTACTTTTTTTACTAAAATACTTAAAAACACATCTAAACTTACCGATGATAACTTAGCCGTTATAGCAGAGGCTTTTGAAATAAAGAAATAGTTATAACACATACAAATGTTATTAGTATAAATTGAAAATATTAGAAATCACATACTAACCTTTACTTGGTTGTATGTGATTTTTTTATGTATATTGAATTATCAAAACAATACATTTAGAAAACAAACCTTATAAAATAGATTTAATTAGTGTTTTATTTGCTCTATAATGGCTTATAGTATTAATGTTTTGGGGGATGACCCCATTTAGATTGTGGGCTTAAAGTACAACTGACACCTTTTCATTTCAATGAGAATTATTTATTAAAACAATATTGAAGACAGATATACTACAGTATATCTGTCTTTTTCGGATAGCCCATTTTCTTTAATACTTTTTTATATATTGCACCATCAATTAAAAACACACACTACATATACAAATGAAAGCAAAATTATATATTATTTTGGTATTGATACTCACCATGAGTTGTAATATTGAACCAAAAAAGAAAGAAGAAAAGAAGATTGCAACGAGTAAATCAATTTCTAAAAACATGTTCGAGGACATGGAAGGTAATGTAATCAATCTAAGTGATTACAAAGGTAAAAAGATAGTTCTTAACTTTTGGGCTACTTGGTGTGCTTCGTGCATAGAAGAGATGCCGTCGATGTTAAAATCACAAGATATTTTAGAAAAAGAAAACTATGTGTTTTTATTAGCATCTGACGAATCAACAGAAAAGATTAAGAAATTTATAGAAAAAACAAATTATAAATTTAAGTTTATAAAATACAACGGATCTCTGGCTAAACTAAAAATACATGTGTTGCCAACTACTTTCGTATATAACGAAAAGGGAGAAAAGGTAGATACTATAGTAGGAGCCGTAGAATGGGACTCTGACGAAATGATAGAAAAACTAAAACAAATAAATTAAAATCTCAAAGACATGAAAAACATATACATTACAGCAATTACACTCATCGGGTTATTGGTAGTTTCTTGTAAAACGGAAACTAAGGCAAAAAAAAACGTAGTCAAATATATTGAATTCCCTAGTTCAGAATCAAGTTCTGTTCCTTTTCTGTTTTCTAACGAAGACAAAATACTATTATCTTGGTCGGAAAGACAAGATAGCTCCAAAGTAAAAACATTGCGTTACGCAGAATTAGTAGACGGAAAGTGGGCTAAGACAAGTGATATCATTTCTTCGGAAAACTTACTTATAAACTGGGCTGATTTTTCTGTAATAGCCGAAAACAAAGGAAATATTGCATCGAATGTACTAATACCAACAAAAAGCAAGGGCTTTACTTACGATATAAAATTAAACCATTTGAATTCCAAAAGCTCAGAATGGAAGAAAGACATACCTCTACATACCGATGGAGTTTTAGCTGAACATGGTTTCGTATCAATGATTCCTTATAAGGAAAACTCATTTTTTGTAACTTGGTTAGACGGGAGATATACTGCCACCAAAGGAGGAGCTATGAGCGTAAGAGCAGCTGAGGTTTCGCCTGATGGAACTATAATAAACGAGGTAGAACTAGATGCTAAAGTATGTGACTGTTGTGGAACTACCGCTTCTATAACTAACAACGGACCTGTAGTTATCTATAGAGACAGAACAGATGATGAAATAAGAGATTTTTATATAACTAGGCTAGTTGACGGTAATTGGACAGGGCAAACTCACACTATTAAAGAGTGTTTAAGTATTATTATGTAATTAAAAACTAGGCTTTTAGTGTTAATTATTGTAAATTAAAGGATAATTAATTAAACTTACATAGTTGAAAACAATACTTAACCTGCAAATATT
>JABSPL010000031.1 GCA_013215105.1 Flavobacteriaceae bacterium | reverse complement strand
GTATAATTTATCATAATGCATGGTTATTTGCTGTAATATAGCAATAAACCTGCATTTGACCATATACAAATAAGTGTTTTATGTATTTATTTAACTAAGTATTAGTTAAATAAATACTTTTTCAGCAGACCCTATATAGGTCAGATGAAATAGGTTTTAATGGAGTTAAATGGACTTTAGGCGACAACTCAGGTATACAAGTAATGAATGAAGTTAAAATGAATAAAGTGGAAAACCCAGATTCATTTACTTTCAAATTTGAAGCAATAGCAAATGAAACAAGTGAAATAAAAAATATAGTAATCAATAGAATGGTTACATTAGTTTCAGGAAAATCAACCTCTGAAAAAACTGATTATACTTTTACTTGGACAGGAGGAGGAAAAGCTGTTTTAATTAGCCCAAGAGGACTTATGACTATTAATAACGATGAAGTAAACATCGATGGTCTGGATAGTTTTGAAGAAGAAAAATTATATTTTTTGTCAGGTGAAACTATACATTTTAGACCCGACCTTAATAGCGAAGGAGGAGAGAGTAGCGAAAACACTTCTTCGGAACAATGGCAGATCAAGATACCTTCGGACAATGTAGAAATAGTTGCTGTAGCCATAGAAAAAACCTCTAGTGGAGATTGGTTATACAATGAATGGATATCTTTTGACGTCGAAATGGTAGATGTAAAGCTTAGTGACTTTACTATTTGCGAAAGCTCTGAAGCTATCATAAATATGAGTTACAGTAAAAGAAATTATAGTTATCAACTCAGAATAGATGACCAACCTATAGGTAGGCCTGTAACTGGTACAGGAAAGTCTATTGCTTTTGATAGCGTAAGTCCTATTGTTGATACACAATATAATGTACTAGCAACTTGGACAGATGAAAAAATGCAAGTTAACAATGTAGAGGTGGTAGATAAAGCTAATATCACAGTTCTTAACACGCTATCACCCATTATATCTAAATATAATCAATCGTTTTGTGGTTCTGCTAAAATTTCTGATTTAGATATTGCAGGAACTGAGATACTTTGGTATTTATCTGCTGATGATATTAATCCTTTAGATAATAATTTAGATATTGTTGATGGGGCGACATACTATGCTTCGCAAACTATAAACGGATGTGAGAGTACTGATAGATCAGCTGTATTTGTAAAGATTAATCCTATACCATCGACTTCAGAGATAGAAATAGTCCAAAATTGTGGAGAAGATGCTGCCATTGTTACTATAATAAACCAAACTTCAGGTTCTTTATATAGTTTCGATAATGGAATCGCCTATCAATCAGAGAATTATAAAAATATAAATACAGGCATAGAATATAATTTAAAAGTAAAAAATATTTTTGGATGTGAATCTATATCCAAAAAAATTATAGTAAACTATTATGTATGTCCTATAGTCGATGATGCTCTTATTATATACGAGCTAGGGAAGTCTATAGATATTGATATTTCTTCATATGTGGTAGAAGCTAATGATATAATGTTGTCAAGTATTTGTTTCGGAGAAGGTATAGATACTAATGATGATTCTACTTTTGATATGCTTATAGTCGAAGGAGAAGGGATATGGACAGTTGATTGTAATACAGGTATTGTAGTTTTTACTCCTGAGGAAGGTTTTTTATCAGATCCTAGTCCTATAACTTATCAGATAAAAGATTCAAAAGATAATATAACTACAGCTACTATTACAATAATTTCTGAAACAGAACCTGAGTTGTATATAATAAAAGTATCTGACAAGCAGGATATTTGGATAGATGATGAAGTAGTATTTACTATAAAAGTAACAAATAAAGGGTTGAAAACAGTAACTAACATCAATATAGAGGAAACTTTACGTAATGGCTACACTTATGTTTCTCATAGTACCGATATAGGAAGTTACGACACTATTTCTAATTGGAATATACCAGTTTTACTAAGTAATCAAGAGGCTAGTTTGATATTATCAGCTAAAGTAAATAACGATGGGAATACCGATTATGGTGATTATTCCAATACTGCCACTATTTTGGACTACTCTGGTAACAATAGTGCAAGTGTAGAATTGAATCTTATAGGTTTGACTATATACAATCAGTTTTCTCCAAACTCTGATGGTGTAAATGATTTTTTTGAGATAAAAGGCTTAAGTAATTTTCCGGAGAATAGTATAGAAATATTCAATAGGTGGGGAAACACCGTTTATTACAAAAAAGGCTATGACAATACATGGAATGGGGTTTCTAACAAAGCTAAAGTTGGAGAGTCGTCAAGCAAATTACCTAATGGTACTTATTTCTACATTTTAGATTTAGGAAATAATCAAATAAAGACAGACTGGCTTTACCTAAAAAAATAAGGACTAAACTATAAACTAAAGAACAAAGAATCATCATTAAAAATGATTCTTTACAGAAGTAATATCACAATGAAGACGAGAATGAGAACATCAAAGAAAATAAATATTATTTTAAGTAAAATAATATTTTCAATATTACTATTTACAAGTATTATTCAAATATATTCGCAACAAGACCCACATTATACTCAGTATATGTATAATACTATGAGTGTAAATCCTGCTTATGCTGGTTCTAAGGGTTATTTCAGTTCTAGTATATTGGCTAGGATGCAATGGGTAGGGATAGAAGGAGCTCCTCAAGTACAGAATATAAGTTTTAATACCCCTGTAGGCTATAGCGGAGTGGGTTTAGGACTAAATCTTATAAATGACAAGATAGGTCCATCGACTCAAACAACTTTAGATACAAGTATTTCTTATACTATAAGAACCAGAGACAATGGTAATCTGGCTTTTGGTATAAAAATAGGAGGTAAATTTATGAATTTAGACTGGAGCAAAGGAAGTTATAATACTGCCAATGACAATGCTTTTAACGAAAATATAAATAATGAGCTAATTCCTAATTTTGGTATGGGTTTATACTATTACACTAACAAATGGTATATTGGTTTGTCTACTCCTAATATAGTAAGGACTAAGTCTTACAGTGATAGTTTAGGCTCTGTAATATCAGAAATACCACATTATTTTGTTATAGCAGGTTATGTAATAGGTATAAATGAAAATCTGAAATTTAAGCCAGCCATAATGTCTAAAGTTGTTAATGGCTCTCCTTTATCGGTAGATACTTCTGCTAATTTTCTTGTTAATAACAGGTTATATTTAGGGATGGCTTACAGATGGGGCGATTCTGTAAGTGCTTTGTTAGGTTTGCAAATAAGTGAAAATTTTAGAATAGGTTATTCTTATGACCTTACTACCTCTAACTACAATAGTTACAATTCAGGAACCCATGAGGTTATATTAACTATTGACATTTTGAACAAACAAACTATAAAATCACCTAGATTTTTCTAAAAATATAAAAAGATGAACAAATATATAACAATAGTATTCTTACTATTAGTATCAATGAGCTATGCTCAAAAAAAATATGCAGCGGACAAATATTTCGAAAAATTAGCTTATGTGAAATCAGCGAAATTGTATGAAGAAGTCTATAACAAAGGAAATATTTCAGCATTAGTAATCTCTAGACTTGCTGATTCTTATTATTATAACATGGATACTGAGAAGTCGGAATATTGGTATTCGAAACTATTTGAAGAGCATAAAGATAAAGAAATATCGTTAGAACATTATTTCAGATATTCTCAAAGTCTTAGAAGTAACGGTAAATATAAAGAGTCGGATAGGTGGCTTTTGAAACTCAACGAACTAAAAGTTAAGGACTGCAGAGCTGAATCGTTGTCAGGTAATCAAGATTATTTGGTAAAATACAGCCCGTCGCAAGCCAAATATATCAATATAAAAAGCATTGATATTAACACCAAATACTCTGATTATGGAGCATTTATAATGAATGATGAGATAATATTTTCTTCGACTAGACCCAAAGGAGATATTAATAAAAACACTTTGTACAAATGGAACAAACAACCATTCTTAAACGTTTATAAAACTAGTTTAAATAGAAATGAAGAATCTACAAAAACAGAGTATTTTGATACCGAAAAGGTAGAAAGTATAAACACTATATACCATGAAGCTTCGGCTATAGTTAGCAAAGATGGTAAATACATGTATTTTACTAGAGATAATTATGATGGTAAAAAACTAAAAAGTGACAAGAAAAGAGTATCTCATCTTAAGCTTTATAGAGCCGAGAAACTCAACAGGGCAAACTCACACTATTAAAGAGTGTTTAAGTATTATTATGTAATTAAAAACTAGGCTTTTAGTGTTAATTATTGTAAATTAAAGGATAATTAATTAAACTTACATAGTTGAAAACAATACTTAACCTGCAAATAT
>JABSPL010000030.1 GCA_013215105.1 Flavobacteriaceae bacterium | reverse complement strand
TATGTTATATCACAATTTAACAAATCAGTTGAAAGAGATATGTTTTCTGGTAGATAATCAACTTCATAATTGGCAGGTATATCTAAAACTGTATAGAAGCTGTAATATTTTTTATATCTAAATTCTATACTATTTTCTCTTTCTTTATCTATTTTAGATTTTGATAATTCTTTATTAAAATTTAGGTTTATGAAAATTTCATCTCCCATTTTCTTAATATGATTATCTATTTCAAAGGTATAATTGACAATAAAATTATCATCGTAACTGTATTTATTAAGTTCTTTGAATTCTTTAATTAAAAATTTATTATTTCCTTTTTTAAATTTATCATTATAATATTCTTTTAATTTGGATTGAGAGTTTTTATTTTCTAAACTACGGAAATAGTTTATTTTAGGATATCCCGATATTATTGTCCTTGATTTCCCTACTATACTAGACCCCTCGATTGATATATATGTAGAATCAACAACAGCGTTGTTCTTAGCCGATACCACAGGAACTTTTTTAATTTCAAAATTATCTCCATCAGATATTAAAGCATCTTTACCTTGTATAAAAGATGTTGGCATTCCAAGTTTCATATATCTCCCCGTTGCATCCAAAAAGTAAGTTTTACCGTTATTTTCATAAGACAATATCATATGATTGTCAACAATAGGAGTAGGTACTTCACTATAAGTATAAGGTATGCTTCTAGTTCCTATCCAGGTCAAATGACCTTCCAGCCCTGCTATTTCTAGCATTTTAAATAAAACACTTGAGTTGTCTTTACAATCTCCATATTTTTTTCTAAACACATCATTAGACTCTCTAGGTTTAAATCCTCCAAGGGCATATTCAAAAGCGATGTATTTAATGTTTTTTTGAACCCAGTAATAAATGGCTTTTACCTTCTCTATATCACTTTTTTTATTAAAAATTATTTCATTTACGAGGTTTAACATTTCTTTACTTGGTTTATCCGTATTGATATCCTTAATCAAAGAATAATACCATCTATACAAGTCTGAGATTTCTCCTAAAAGTTTTTCCGTTTTTCCTTTCACCTTGTATGAAGTAATTATTGGGACTATATGAGGTAATATCTTTCTATAATTAGGCGAATTTTCTTCATATTTATATTCATCTATATCATTAAGTTCCCATCTATAAATTATATGTTTCCTTTTTATTTCTTTAGTGAATTCAATTTTATTGTTCTTGGTATTAAATTCCTTAAACTCTATAACAATTCCTTTATCTACAATTATTGTTGCTTTATTATTTACTATAGGGTAATAATCTCCAAAATAAAAAGAACGTATGAAACGAGGATTCTTGACCTTATGAGAATAATATAATTTAGATTTAGAACCCTTTCGTAAGTTCGGGTAAATAAAATTTAAAATTTTAGTATCATCATAAAAAGATTGATCCAAATCGTTCTTTTCTGTGAAATTTTCAACCTTTAATTCTCTGTATTTACCTTTTTCAAAAGATAAAGAATATGCTTCAACATCCTCTAATTCGAAAAAATAAGATGAATTCAGAGAGCTCTTAGATCCATAGATTGCTCGTTCATCTAAATATAAATTTTCTTTTATAATTTCCTGTTTTATATCTAACTCTCCATCAATTAATTTTATGGTAATTATGATTTCTTGATTTAATCTCACTATGTTAGAATCTGGATATTTATCAATATACATATTATATTCATCCGAATATTGTGAATAGATAGATCCCCAAATCAAAAAAAAGAGAACATTAATTATGTTATGATTTTTCAACTGAAATTGTTTTTCCGTTAAAATATTCTGTCTTTTCTCTAAGTTTTCCATTCTTACTATAGGATTTGGCAACTCCATTTAACTCACCATTTATGTATGTTTTCTCTTCTTTCTTATTTCCATTCTTATAATACTCAATACTTTTTCCATGTTTAATTCCGTAGTTATATTTTACTTCTTCTCGGACTTTTCCATTGGTGAAATATTCTTTATTTACACCATGATATTTACCTCCTATAAATATTATATCATCTTCTAGCTTATTGTTATAGTAATATGATTTATATAAATTTACTAAATCTCCATTTTTGTATTCCATCACTTTAGAAAGATTTCCGTTTTCGTAGAAAGCTTGTATTTTACCTGTCTCATTTGTCAATTTTATCATAGGTATTTCTTTTCCTTTTTTATTCAAATAACTATAACCTATCAGTTCGTTATGGTTATAAAACCTGACAAGTTGGAGTCTCCCCGATGGATCATAAAATTCTCTTCGTCCATGTAATTTGTTTTCTACATATTGAGATGTACCACTTTTAACTCCATCAATAAAGTACTTAATACTGGTTCCTGTTTCTTTACCATTCTCATAAAAATATTTACTTTTAATTAAACCATTTTTATAATAAGTTATATAATCTCCATTAATTTTCCCTATTAAATAATTAATTTTATTTTTCACTTCTCCAGTATCATAATACTCCGTCCAAAGTCCATTTTGCTCTCCGCAAATATAATTACCAGTTTCTTTTTTATTGCCTCCAAAATAAAACTCAGTATACAATCCATCTTTAACTCCGTTAATATAAGAGGCATCAATATAAGTTTCACCGTTAAAATGCTTTAATACGACAGAGAATTTGTTGTTTTTTGACTCGTAATTCACCTTTTCAAAAACCTCTCCATTTACATTGAAAATTGTTTCAGAAACAATTTCCCCAAAATTCATTTTAGTTATTGATACTAAACGTCCATCGCCCCCGAAATTCTTTTGGACTCCATGTTGTTTTCCTTTATGGAAGAAGAAAACAGATTTAATTGTACCATCCATGTGATAATACTTCCATTCCCCGTGTACTTTATCTTCTTTACACCACCCTTGAACACTCATATTACCGTTTAAATGATACTCAACATAATATCCGTTAGCTAAGCTTTCTGTATAGGTTACTACAGATTGTTTATTCCCATTGTTATGATATTTAAAATATTCACCCTCAATTTTGCCTTCTTTATGATTCCCTTTTTCAATAAGTACTCCATTATTTGAATAAAATTTCCATTCCCCTTTCTTACCTCCAGATACATCATAAATACCTTCGGTGGTTTTGTTACCTGAAGGAGAAAAACCTTCATAATAAAATTCTCCGCCTTTCTTTTTACCCTCTTTAATTATATTTCCTCTTTTAGTATAAAATTTATATGATATAATATTTCCTTTACGATACATATATTCATAAAACAACTTTCCGTCAGTATCATAATACTTATATAAACCATCTAACTCACCTTTTTTATAAGTGTATTCATTCTGTAATATTCCGTCATAGTAATATAATTTCCATGATCCCTCTCTAGAACCATCCAAATGATTACCCTCTTCGTTTAATTGCCTATTAGTATAGTATGACTTATAACTTCCGTTTAAGTTACCATTGGAATACTTCGATTCTGAAAATATTTGTTTGTTAAAATGATATTCTTTTCCGACATCTTTAAGCTTACCTTCTATATAATTCGCCTTCGAATATACATTCCCATTTGCGTAGTATTCTATCAAGTCTCCTTCTATAAGTCCATCTTTATATACAGTATGATATTCTACATTTTCTTTTCCAACATTAAAATACGATTCATAAACTCCATTTAATTTATCTCCTTTAAAAAACTTGTTTTGAAGTAAAGCACCCTTATTACTGTAATACTTATAAACACCATCTAATTCTCCATCTTTATAATTTGAATCTACTTGTATTCTTTGGTTTTCATACAATATTATATTTTTCCCATTCAATTCATCGTTCTTATAAAATGCTGTTTCTTTTATTTTATTCAAACTATAATACCAAGTCCATTTACCAGTTTTATCTCCTTTATCATCATAACTGCCTTTTACTATCAATAATCCATCGCTATTGTAGTATTCCCAATAGCCAACATTCACATCATTTACCTTTTTACCAATTGCATCAACAAAAGATTCACTATAATTAAAAAATACTTTTTGCTTTTCATTATTAAACAAAATAGTATTATTCCCAACAATATTAGTCCATTCTGTTTTAAATTCTTTTAAAAAAGCAATGACATTTTTCTCTTTCTTTTTAATTATTTTTTTAAATTCTGGAGCTTCTATAGAATAAGAAAGCGTATAAATAAAATCGTCAAAATATCCGTTTTTTGCAATCCATTTGTATAAAGCGACATATTTTTCTTCCCAAAAACCGCCATTACCTTCAAAATCTTTTAACTGCTCAATCATTGCGTGATTTTGCTTTGCTAGGGCAATATTTATTTTGTTTTCAATTATATAATTATCTCCAATTGCCATTTTACTATCTATCACCAGATCTATATCTTCATAAGAATCGTCAGCGTCTAGTAACTCAATATTATCGTTTCTTTTATTAATATTTTTAGCCTTTAAAACATTATTCAGAGAATTAAACGTATTGAACTCTCCTTGCTCACCTGTACCCAAAAGCATATAAACATTGAAACACATTAAAGCCTGAGTAATTCTCTCTTGTTTATAGAATATATTCCCCATTTGTAGGTGAGGTTTTCTATACATAGGATTTAAGGTAATGCTTTTTTTATAAAACGACATGGCATCATTCAGTTCTCCTTTAGTCTCAGATACTACTCCCTTATTAAACCATAATAGATGATTTTTAGGATATGCTTTTATTGCTAAATCATATATTTTTATTGCTTCATTATATTTTTTAAGATTTGTTAAAGCAACTCCTTTATTTATATAAAAATAAAGCTTAGAGTATTTATGATCACCATTAATACCTTCATCTGCCACTTTTATTACATCTTCATATCTTTTTAGCTTAAAAAGATAATACGATTTTGAAGATAGAACGGTATAATATATCGAATCATTTTCATTTACCTTATCTAAAAGCTCTAATGTTTTACTATAATCTCCCTTCTCCGAGCTAATTGTCGCAAGCTTCTCTATTTCTGTATAATCAATAAATGGTATTTTTTCCTGTGAAAAACCAATTTTGGCAACAAATAATATGCTAATAAATATTTTCTTCATTCGGTAAAAATAGTTAAAATATTAACATTAAAAAACTAAACAACGACAAATGCATAGCTATTTGTCGTTTATATGTTTAAAAAAATAATTATCAAATACATGTTCTTATTAACATTCTAATTTCACCTAAAATAAACACCATAAAATTCATGATTTGGGGTTACTTTTATATGTTTTTTCTTGTTTATACAATATATCTCAATTCATATTGAGTAAATACTAATGTGAGTTTCAGATGTCTCTTCCAAACAAAATTAACACTTTTAAGTATTCTGAAAAAGGTACTTATTACAACAAAAAAAAACCACTATAAAAGTGGTTTTTTTGTTGTAAAAGATAATACTAAAATTATCTGATAAGTTTTTTGTATTTAATACGTTTCGGCATCAAGTCACCACCCAATCGTTTCTTTTTATTTTCTTCGTATTCAGAGAAACTTCCTTGGAAGTAATATACTTGAGAATCACCTTCGAATGCTAATATGTGAGTACATATTCTATCCAAAAACCATCTATCGTGCGAAATAACTACGGCACAACCAGCAAAATTCTCTAAACCTTCTTCTAAGGCTCTTAGAGTGTTTACATCAAGGTCGTTGGTAGGCTCATCTAGTAATAACACGTTTCCTTCCTCTCTTAGCGTCATAGCTAGGTGAAGTCTGTTACGCTCACCACCCGAGAGTGCCGATACTTTTTTGTTTTGTTCCGAACCAGCGAAGTTAAACCTACTAAGGTAAGCCCTAGAGTTAACCATTTTACCACCCATCATTATTAGTTCTTGACCTTCGGAGAAATTTTGCCAGATAGATTTATCAGGATCTATATTGCTATGTGCTTGATCAACATAAGCAATTTTGGCAGTATCACCAACAGTAAACGAACCTGCATCAGGTTTTTCTTCGTTCATTATCATTTTGAAGACGGTAGTTTTACCTGCTCCGTTTGGTCCTATAACACCTACTATTCCGTTAGGAGGAAGTTCGAAATTAAGATCGTCGTAAAGTAATTTTTCACCAAAAGCTTTAGAAACATTTTTGGCTTGTATTACGTTAGCACCAAGTCTTGGTCCATTAGGAATATATAGTTCTAATTTTTCTTCTGCTTTCTTTTGGTCTTGGTTCAACAGTTTGTCGTAGTTGGCAAGCCTTGCTTTCGATTTGGTTTGTCTACCTTTGGCACCTTGGTTAACCCATTCAAGTTCTCTTTCTAAAGTTTTTTGTCTTTTAGAGGCTGTTTTGTCCTCCTGAGCCATTCTTTTACTTTTTTGGTCTAACCACGAAGAGTAGTTACCTTTCCATGGAATACCTTCTCCCCTATCTAGTTCTAGTATCCACCCTGCTACGTTGTCAAGGAAATATCTATCGTGAGTAACTGCTATTACAGTTCCTTTATATTGAGATAAATGATGTTCTAACCAATGTACCGACTCTGCATCGAGGTGATTGGTAGGTTCATCTAATAGTAATACATCTGGTTGTTTCAGTAATAGTCTACAAAGAGCGACTCTTCTTCTTTCACCACCCGATAGATTTTTGATAAGTGCATCACCTGGGGGAGTTCTAAGAGCATCCATAGCTATTTCTAGTTTGGTATCTAGTTCCCAAGCATCGCAGGCGTCTATTTTATCTTGAAGTAGAGCTTGTTTATTCATCAATTTATCCATCTTATCAGGATCAGAATAAACTTCTTCAAGACCAAACATATCGTTTATCTTGTTGTACTCGTCTAGTATAGCTACAGTTTCGCTAACCCCTTCTTTTACTATATCCATTACGGTCATAGTCTCGTCTAGTTTTGGCTCTTGATGTAGGTATCCTACAGTATAACCAGGAAGGAAATTAATATCACCTTGATAGTTTTTTTCTTCACCTGCTATTATTTTCATCAAAGTAGATTTACCCGATCCGTTAAGACCTAGTATTCCTATTTTTGCTCCGTAGAAAAAGCTTAGATATATGTTTTTTAATACTTGCTTGTCGGCACCTTGGTAAGTTTTACTAAGGCCCGACATAGAAAATATAACTTTCTTATCGTCTGACATAGATTTATTTTTTATGAAATGAATATGAGAGCAAATATCGTTATTTTTTTGGTTTAAAGGTTTTAAAATTTAATAAGATTGATTTTAGGTTGAAATATACATTTCTTAGTCTCCTCTCAAGAGGAGAAACTCATGGTAATACTAAATAGGGATAGCATAATCATAAATAGGATATAAGACACACCTCTTAGTCTCTTCTTAATAGAGGAGAAACTCATGGTTAGTATACAATTATTTTAAAATCCCTCAAAAATACCAAGACCAAATAGTGCGAAGTCGTATTTTACTGGGTCGTTAGGGTCTAATTTTCTAAGGCTATCGTCTAATTCTTTTACAGCTTTAGCGTTGTCTTGTTTTCTGTTTAATATTCCTAATTTCCTGGCAACATTTCCTGAATGAACATCTAAAGGACAAGACAAAATACTTGGTGATATTTTATCCCATATTCCCAAATCGACTCCGCAGTTATCTTTACGAACCATCCATCTAAGGTACATATTTATACGCTTGGCAGCAGAACCTTTTAACGGATCTGATACATGACTTTGAATTCTATCAGGATGATTTGGTATAGATAAAAAAATATTTCTTAATTCATGTATAGATTTTTGGAGGCTATCATCAGAATATTTATTAAAAATTTCTTCTAAACCTCCATGGTTTTCATAAACATTTTTTAGTGCTTTTACAAAATATTTAAAATGTTCGGCATTAAAAAACCTATGTACAAAGCCATCGAATGTTTCTAAATCTTTTTCAGTATGATTCATTATAAAATCATAGGGGCTATTATCTAGAAGATTCATCATTTTATTAGCACTTTTTAGTATAGCTTTTCTATTTCCGAAAGAAATGGTAGCAGCCAGGAACCCTGAAATTTCTATATCTTCTTTTGCCGAAAAACTATGAGGTATAGATATTGGATCATCTTTTATAAAATCGGGTTTATTATAAAGTTCTACTTTTTCGTCTAGGAAAGATTTAAGTTCTTGAGTTTTCATATATGCGTATATTAAAAAAGTAAAAGTAGTTTGTTTATTTTAATATTATATATTTAAAAGCATCAAAAGTTATTTATAAATAACTTTTGATGCTTTTACTATTTTATAAGTAATTTTTTAATTCTAGTTATTGGCCCTCCACATTTAACTTTATGACAATTTATACATGCATTAATAGCTATATTATAATTTTTAATCAATTTATTTTTATCAGTATGGAATATATTTTTTTCTTTTTCTAAAAATATTTCAGAAAAAGCTTCAAATGTATCATCTCTATCTGACTGACTGGTTAGTTTAGCAGAATGTATATTTTTGAATATTTCAGAGTATTCATCTATTTTTTCTCCTGCTAATATTTGTTTTTTTATTTTTTCATTAAAGGCATACATTTCATTCATCAGATTAGACATTTCAGAAGGTTTAGTGTTTAAGCCCCTAAAATAGTCATACTTAATTCTATAATAAAAACATTAACTTTATATTATGGAAACTACAAAAAAACAGTACACGACGGAGTATAAACTCAAATTGATAAAAGAATGTGCAACTCATGGAGTTG
>JABSPL010000003.1 GCA_013215105.1 Flavobacteriaceae bacterium | reverse complement strand
TGTTTAACTTGTCTACAAAGGGTTTTAGGGGTGAGGCTTTGGCTTCTATAGCTGCTATAGCTCATGTTGATATGTTTACTAGGTTGGCTAGTGAGGAGTTGGGTAATACAATAAAAATAGAGGGAGGAAAGATAATTTCTCAGGGTGTTGATAGTTGTAATTTGGGTACTAGTATATTGGTTAAAAACATGTTTTATAATATACCAGCTAGGCGCAAATTCTTAAAATCTGACACTGTAGAGTCTAGGCATATACTAGATGAGTTTCACAGGGTTGCTTTGTCTCATCCTGATATATCGTTTATTTATATACATAACGATAGGGAGGTATATAATTTGAAGCAGGACAATTTACGTAAGCGAATTGTTTCTATATTTGGTACAAAGACTAACGAAAAGTTGATACCTATAGAGGAAGATACTGATATAGTTAGTATTCAAGGTTTTATAGGTAAGCCGGAGTTTTCGAAGAAGAAGCGAGGAGAGCAATTTTTCTTTGTAAATGGGCGTTATATAAAGAGTGGTTATTTGCATCATGCTGTTAATTTGGCTTATGAGGATTTGTTGCCTAAGGGTAATACTCCTTCATATTTTTTGTATTTTACGGTGCCACCAGACAGTATCGATATAAATATTCATCCTACCAAGACGGAGATAAAGTTTGATAATGATCAGGCTATGTATTCTATGTTACGTTCAACAATAAAGCATAGTTTAGGTCAATATAATATATCACCGGTGTTAGATTTTGATAAAAACAGTAATTTGGAGACTCCTTATGAGTATAAAGACAAGGAGATAGAGAATCCTTTTTTGTTGGTTGATAGGACATATAATCCTTTTGAGAGCAGTAGTGTACGGGATACTAGTTTTGGTTCTGTGTCTAAGGGTTCTTTTGATACTGAGCTTTTATCTAGGGCTGATGATGAGCATAATAATCCTAATTTGAATAGGGAGGAGTCTTTGTATAGTGGGACTGATGATGGGACTGTTTTTGGAGGTTCTTCTGAAGGGGATGATTTTTCTTCTGATTTGGGAGTTGTGGATTCTTTGTATTCTGGGACTCAGAAGGTGAATATAGAGTATGAAAATCGCATATATGATTCTTTGGTTTCTGGTGAAACGCAAGGGGAAGAGTCTGTTTTGGAGAGTGGAAGTTTGTATTCTAATTTCGGGGAAGATGATTCTGAAGAGTCATCAGTTTTGTTCGAAAAGGAGATTATAAGCCCTGTTTTTGAGGATAGTTTTCAGGTCAAAAACAAATATTTATTATGTAATAGTAAGTCAGGGATAATGTTGGTTCATCAACATTTGGCTCATCAGAGAGTTTTGTATGAGCAATTATTAGAGACTATAACTATAGCAGAGGTTTTGAGTCAGCAGTTGTTGTTTCCTATAACAATAGAGTTGTCGGTTTCGGATATAATATCGGTAGAGGAGTTGAGAGATGACTTAGAGGGAGTTGGTTTTTCTTTTGATATAGAGGGAGATAATATGCTGATAAAAGGGATTCCTCCATCTATAAAAGAGAGTCATATAAGTGGTGTTATAGAGGGTTTGTTATCAGATATATCAGACCAGACATCACATAATAGTTTTAGTCAGTTGGACACTATTTCGAGGTCAATGGCTAAGAATATGGCTATAAAAACGGGAGATAGTTTGACTAAACAAGAGCAAAAGAAAATATTAGAGGATCTTTTTAAATGTAAAGAGACTACTTTATCGCCTTATGGTAAGAGGATAATGAGAGAGATAACTATAAGTGATTTGGATAATATATTAAAATAAAACAATGAATACATCTATTACTGACGGAGTAAAACAATTGATAATAGTAAATATAATATTATTTGTAGCTGCAAATTTCTTTAATGAGTACTTACAAAAATACATGATGTTGTATTTTCCTGTTAACGATCATTTTGGTTTATGGCAGTTTGTAACTCATATGTTTATGCATGGGAGTTTTGGGCATATACTTTTCAATATGTATGGTCTTTGGGCTTTTGGTAGTATTTTAGAGAATATATGGGGGACTAGGAAATTTGTATTTTTCTATTTCTCGGCAGGTTTGGGAGCAGCTCTTATATATGTAGGTATTAATTATATGATGTTTCAATCAACGTATAATGACTTGATAAGCCTGGGGATGAGTTCTTCGGAAATATTAAATATATTAGAAACGGGAAGTTACCCTATTTATTTGTTAGAAGAAATGTCAAAAGACACTTTGTACAGTTTTTTTAGTATTTTTAACTCACCTATGTTGGGTGCTTCGGGAGCAGTTTATGGTGTGTTAGTTGCTTTTGGGATGAGTTTTCCTAATGCCAAATTAGGTTTATTATTTATACCATTTCCTATAAANGCTAAATATTTTATACCTGGGCTGATATGTATGGACTTGATATTGGGTATATCTAACGCAAATACGGGGATAGCTCATTTTGCACACGTAGGAGGTGCTGTTATAGGTTTTGCGATGATGATGTATTGGAAAAAGAATCAATTTAAAACTTGGAATTAAAAAAAAATATGCAAGAAAAAATAAGTGCTATAAAAAGGAAAATAAAAAAATCGGATGTTATAGAACGCATATTGGGGCTCAATTTGGTTGTCTTTATATTGGTTCATCTGTTTGGTTTTTTTGTAAATACTAATGGTTCTAATACCAATTGGTTAGTAAGCCTTTTGTCTTTAGATCCTAATATTGGAGGGTTTTTACAGCAACCTTGGTCAGTTATAACTTACGGTTTTATACATGTAAATTTTATACATATTTTGTTTAATTCTATAGCTATTTATTATATAGGTTATTTGTCTTTGGACTACTTTGGCGTTAAAAAATTTTTAAATATATATATATTAGGTATTTTGACTGGCGGAATTGTCTGCCTGTTTACTTACAATTATTTTATAAGTAATAGTTCTACTTTTATAGTTGGTGCTTCGGCAGGAATAACTAGTGTTTTTATAGCTATAGCTACTTATATGCCCCATTATCAGCTTAAAATAAGGTTTATAGGTTTTGTTAAATTATGGATTTTGGCTTGTTTATGGCTTGCCTTCGATATAGTTCAGTTGTCGGGAAGCAATATAGGAGGTCATATGGCTCATTTGGGAGGTGCTTTGTTTGGTTTTTTGTATATATATATGACTAATTCCGATTTTAAGTTTAATATTGTAAAGAAAAAGAATCCTTTCAGTGATATTTATATAAATAAAGATAAGAAAGTTAATTTTAATAAGAATAAAAGCGTAGAAAACCAAGATAAAATAAACTTGATACTCGAAAAGATAAGTAAATCGGGTTATGATAGTTTGTCTGCTAAGGAAAAAGAATTTTTGTTTAAACAAAAATAGTGTTTAAGAATAAAACCTATAAAATTGAAAAGAGAAAAGAAGAAGAATAAAAGTTTTATGTATTTTTTGAATAAGCTAGCAGTTGTATTTCTGTTAGTATCTTATTTGGGTATTTATATATCACCCAATTTTTTTCCGTTGATATCTTTGTTGTCAATATTGTTTCCTTTACTTTTGTTTGTTAATGTTTTATTTTTAGTTTATTGGTTTATAAAGGTTGATTATAAGTTTGTGTTATCATTAATAGTAATATTGTTGGGCTATAATAGTTATAATACTCTTTTTTCTTTCGCTAATAAAAAAATAATGATAGAGAGCGATCTGTCTGTAATGAATTATAATGTACATACATTTAATATTTACCCTTGGACCAAACGTCAAAATATTCAAGAGGATATAGAGAGTTTTATAGGAGAAAAATCTCCTGATATATTGTGCTTACAAGAGTATTATTTGGATAATGAAATAAAGTTTAATTATCGATATAAGTATATAAAAACGGTAAGGAAAGGCGGTAAATTTGGTCAGGCTATTTTTTCGAAATATCCTATGATTAACAAGGGGTATTTGGATACGATAAAGCAAGGTAACGCTATATTGTATGCTGATATAGTTAAGAATAAAGATACTGTTAGGGTTTATAATATGCATATGGAATCGTTGAGTATAAACCCGAATAAAGATAATTTTGGAGAGGAGAATTCTCAAAAAATAATAGAGCGAATTCAGTTAGCTTTTACTAAGCAGGCTGATCAGACTATTTCTTTTTTGAACCATGAAAAAAAATGTAATTACACCAAAATAATAACTGGAGATTTTAATAATACGGCATTTTCATGGATGTATAATAAGATTAAGAACAATAAAAAAGATGCTTTTGTTGAGGCAGGTTTTGGGCTTAGTTCTACTTATGATTACTCACTATATCCTTTGAGGATCGATTTTATACTTGTAGATGAAAAGATAGAAGTTAATTATTTTGAGAGGTTTAAAGTGAAATATTCTGATCATTATCCTATATTAGCTAGGTTAAATATTTCAAATTAGAAATGTTATAAGGTTTTGAAATTTATAAAAACTCTTGTAATTGAGGTTAGACTTGTTATCTATAGCTGTTTATCAATTTCACTTTTATCTAGTAAATTAATTGTCTGACTAAAGATTGGCTGTCCGCTAAAACATGTGTTTTTCACTCATAATCGAAAATGTTTTAGTAGGCTAAAGAGATTATATAAAAAAAGCTCCAATTAAAAGTAATTCACTAACTTTTTTAGAAAGCCCAGATAAAATAATATAATATTAACTCCTGTTTATTTTTATATATTTAAGTATAAAGTCTAAAAACATATAGCCGTTCACATTTAGATATAATAATATTATGCTAGGTAGATTTTTAAGTTCAGGAATATGGTGTAGTTTTTAATTTTTTATTATTCAAAAACTCAGATATATACAATAAAATTTATATATTTGCACTTTAAAAATTAATACAAAGGTCGAGAACCTTAAAAATTAAAATTATGCCAGTAAAATTAAGATTACAGAGACACGGTAAGAAAGGAAAACCATTCTATTGGGTTGTTGCAGCAGATGCAAGAGCAAAAAGAGATGGTAAATACTTAGAGAAAATAGGTACTTATAACCCTAACGTAAACCCAGCAATAATCAGCGTTGATGTTGATGCAGCTGTAAAATGGTTACAAGACGGAGCACAGCCAACTGATACTGCTAGAGCAATATTGAGTTACAAAGGTGTTATGTTGAAGAATCACTTAGTAGGTGGTGTACGTAAAGGAGCTATAACTGAAGAGCAAGCTGAAGCTAAATTTACTGCTTGGTTAGACGAAAAAGCTAAAAATGTAGAGTCTAAAAAAGATTCTTTAACTAAAGCTTCTGACGCTAAGAGAGCAAAATCATTAGCAGCAGAAAAAGA
Organism: Flavobacteriaceae bacterium; assembly: GCA_013215105.1. Taxonomy (GTDB): domain Bacteria; phylum Bacteroidota; class Bacteroidia; order Flavobacteriales; family Flavobacteriaceae; genus DT-33. Next base: position 2,331 of record JABSPL010000003.1, on the reverse strand, counting down.
AGTTAACGATGCTAGATTGGCTAAGTTCCAAGAAGCTAAAGACGAAGCTAAAGCAGCAGCAGATGCTAAAATAGCAGAAGCTGAAGCAGCTAAAGAAGCTCCTGAGTCTATAGACGATGCAGCTAAACAAGCTGAAGGAGACTCTTAATAACAAAAAATTAAGACAAACGAAATGCATAAAGAAAATAAATTTTATTTAGGCAGAATCGTTAAAAAGCACGGGTTTAACGGAGACCTAGTCATAAAACTAGAAACCGATCATCCCGAACTATTTACAAATTTGGAATCTATTCTCATCCTAAAAGGTGGGAATATGATTCCTTTTTTGGTTTTAAAAAGTAGCCTTTCTAACGAACAATACCTAAAAGTAAGTCTACAAAACGTAGATTGTGAAGAAGACTCTACATTTTTGATGAAATCGGAAATATACATAGAGAATTCTGAAGTACCAGTGAGCGAAGGAGACGATTATTTTGACCACGAAATATTAGGGCATAAAGTCATTGATGTTAATATGGGTGAAATAGGTAAGCTTGCCAGTTTCAATAGAAACTCTTCTCAGACTTTACTCGAAATAGAAAATGGAGATAATATATTCTTTATCCCAGAAGTACCAGAGTTTGTATTATCTATAGACAACGAAAACAAAATAATAAAGGTAGAAATACCTAAAGAATTAATAAGTTTATCCGAAGAAAAAAACAGTTAATATGAACAAAATAATATCACCCTCAGTACTCGCTTCCGATTTTGCTAATTTGCAAAAAGAGATAGAAATGCTAAACCAAAGTGAAGCCGATTGGATACATATTGACGTAATGGATGGAGTTTTCGTGCCAAACATATCTTTTGGTATGCCTGTATTAAAATCTATACAAAAGCATAACAAAAAAGTATTAGACGTACACCTGATGATAGTAAAACCTGATCAATATATAACTACTTTCGCCGAACTAGGAGCTGATATTATAACTGTACACTACGAGGCTTGTGACCATCTACACCGAACTCTACAACTTATCAGAAGCACAGGAGCCAAGGCAGGTGTGGCGATTAATCCTCATACTCCAATTTCGGTTTTAGAAGATATTTTACCTTACTTAGACTTGGTATTGATTATGAGTGTAAACCCCGGTTTTGGAGGGCAGAAATTCATAGAAAACACTTATACCAAAGTCGAAAAACTAAGAGCTATAATAAACCAAAGAGGTTTTGATATAAACATAGAAATAGACGGAGGAGTAAACGACCAAAACATAGAAAAACTATCAAAAGCAGGTGCAGATGTATTTGTGGCTGGTAATTTTGTGTTTGCTAGTGATAATCCTATTGAAACGATAAAGAACTTAAAAATTAAAGCTAATTTATAGTCTTAATTCTTAAAAACTATTTAAAAGCCTCTATTTTGAGGCTTTTTTATTATAAAACATCAAACTTTAAAACACTAGTACAAGCCTAGACTACGATTATCCAAAATCAAATTCTAGCTGTATATATTTTTTGACCTTAGGCTTTATATTATCCAAATTACTCATACTTATCCCTACTAACCTTACCGAATTAGATAATTTTTGATCCAAAAGAAGAGACTTTACTTGCTTGTAAATTTCTTTATTATCATTAAAATAAAAACTACTAGTTTTACTTCGGCTCATTATTTTAAAATCGCTATACTTTATCTTCAATGTTATAGTTTTACCTTTTACTTTAGTATTCTTGAGTCTAGATTCTAGTTCTTTTGACGTAGATTTTATTTTCTCTAACACAAATATTTCAGAACTTATATTTTCCATAAAAGTATGTTCTACTCCTACCGATTTACGTATTCTATTAGGTTTCACCTCACTATTACTTATCCCTCTAGCTATTCTATAATAGTATTTTCCAGAATTTTTAAAATTATCTATCAGAAATTCCAATGATTTACCCCTCAAGTCTTCTCCTTTATATATACCTAGTTTGTACATTTTTTGTTGGGTAACTCTACCTATTCCATAAAACTTTTCTATAGGAAGTTCTTTTACAAAAGAATCTATTTCACCAGGTTTTATTGTTTTTTGCCCGTTTGGTTTGTTAATATCTGAAGCTATTTTGGCTAAAAACTTGTTAATCGAAATACCTGCTGAGGCAGTTATTCCTGTCTGCTCATATATTTTTATTCTTATTTGCTGTGCTATTTTACTAGCTACAGGTTCGTTTATTTTGTTAACGCTAACATCTAAGTAGGCTTCATCTAAGGAAAGTGGTTCTACCAAATCGGTATATTCAAGAAATATTTTTCTTATAATATTAGAAACTTCTTTATATCTTTTGAAATTTGTTTTTACAAAA
>JABSPL010000029.1 GCA_013215105.1 Flavobacteriaceae bacterium | reverse complement strand
TGGTAAGGGTATAAGCTCAGGAGAATATGAATCCACTACCGGTATAGTTAAATTGACCTATACTGATAATAGCTCTACAGAAACAGGGGATTTAAGAGGGGCTGATGGGGTTGTAGCTCATGAAAAAGTTAAAAACGGGTTAACTATGGCTGGAGCAGATGAAGACCTTCTTTTAGGAGGTACATTAACTCAAGAAACAACTATTGAGATCTACAATAATGATAATACTCCCGCCGCATATTATGATTTTATTATTAAGAATACAATTGAAGGAACTGGTAAATTCAAAATAAAGACTGATGATCATGATAAATTCACAGTTGATAATGAAGGTAATACAACTATAGCAGGGGAATTAAACGTTAGTGGTATAGTTAAAAGTCGTAATTATAAAAATGAAGAGATAAATCTGAGTTCGGGAGAGTATAGTTTTTCTATAAAAGAAAAATATAATGCCAGAATAGTTTTAGGAATATCTACAGCTAATACCGTAAATATAAGTGATTTGTCAGACCTAGCGGGTTTATCTGCCAAGGGGTTTATGAGTATAACCTACGGAGCCGATTCTCAATCGTTGACAATTTCTACTGGAGATGTTAAGATATATTCAAATATTGACAAAACCTCAGGAGGAAATTTTGATTACCATATAAGTGCTAGTAGCATAAATGCCGCAAATGGTGATATTTTCCTTATTTCATGGTTTTACGATGGAGAAGTCTTGTTTATAGGATACAATCAAATGCATGACAATTAAGTAACTAACTAATAATTAAAAATATTTATAACAAGACAAACAACAAATCTCTCAATATAGGAGCCTTGTTGTTTGTTCTGTTATAAAACAGTCTTATTTTTATTGTTTTTTTACAAAAAAAACAATAACACTAAAGTTCTCAATATTTTTTCAATATTTTTATTCAAAACCTAATAGTTACTTAGCTATATTAATTTATATTTGTGGTTTAAATAAAACAAATGGATTACACTCAATTATTATATTTCAGCATACCTAGCATTGTTTCTGTAGGTTTATGCATATATTTTTTTCACTCTCATAACAAAAACGAAGAAAACAGGAGGGCTTTTTTGTTATCAAAATCGTATAATAAAATAACATTACCGACTAGGCTACAAGCTTACGAAAGGCTTACTATATTTTTGGACAGAATAAATATAGACAAACTAATAAAAAGAGTCCCTCCTACTGCAAGTAACAAACAAAGCTATTTGAAGCTATTAATAGAAAATATAGAACAAGAATACAATCACAATATAGCACAGCAGATATATATATCAGAAAAATGTTGGGAAGTGATAAATATTAGTAAATTCAGAACTATACAAGAATTGACCACTATTTGCATGGACGAATCTATAGAAACTGTAAAGGAGTATTTGGAAGAAATAATCAAAATGGAACAGCAGACCCTAAAGTCTGCCATTTCTTATATAAAAGCAGATGTAAAACTACTTTTCTAATTACTATACTTTTTGAATATTTTGGCATCGGCTACAAAAGTTCCAAAAGGAATTATAGAAGCTAATAATGCCAAAAAGGTAGTTTTGAAAGTCCATTTGATTTTAAAATGAGATATCAAAACCAAAACAACATACAATATAAATAATACTCCATGAGCCATTCCTACTGGTCTTGCAGGTTCGGGAGTATTATAATAGTATTTGAGAGGCATAGTGATAAATAATATTACCAAAAAAGAAAGTCCTTCCAAAAAAGAAACTATCCTTAATAAGCTAAGTGTTGATTTTGTCATTGTGTTTTGTTTTTGAGGCTAAATTAGTAAAAATATAAACCTTATTAATACTATTAATCTTTTTCTATCTTGATTTTATGCTCGTTTAACAAACCCGAAATTTGCGAGAGATAAAATTTGGCTTTTTTTATTTCGTTTTTAGCTGGGTCTATATTATAGTTAATAGAACTTCTAAAATCGGCATTTATCAGCTTTGTACCTTCGAAAACTGCCGATTGTAAATCGCTTTCTTTAAAACTAGAACCACTAAGGTCTGCTCCCGAAAAATCTACATAGTTAAGTTTAGACTTATAGAACATAGTTTTTGGTATTTTCATCTTATAAAAAGAACTATCGCTAAGCTGACAAAAGTCGAAACTAACCGAAAAACCAAAGTCATTACAATTTTCGTAGTGTAAGCCTAGCATTTTACATTCTTTAAATTTACAATTCTGAAACGATGTATTGGTTATATTTACATTACTAAGGTTACAGTCTACAAACTCGCAGTCAGACAGATGAACGTCGGATATATTAGAATTCGAAAAATTACAATTAACAAAAGTACAATACTCATATTCTCCTACAGATAGGTTAGTTGTAGAAAAGTCTTCATTCTCGTATTGCCTGTCGCTTATATATTTTGCCTGCATTATGTTTTTTCTACAAAACTCATGAAAATAATTCTATTACCAAAAATATTTCTTCTCTTCTTTGGTTAATATTCTACAGTTATTATGTTTTTTGAGTCTATAACGGTTTTTGGCTACTATATCGTATAAAAAATCTCTTATAGGCAAAGGTATAAACTTTAGATACTGCATATATATATAAGGTGTTCTTAAGTTTTTAGTAATCTCTAGAGCAGCCGTCGATTTTTGATAAACTATACCATTAACTATATATATAATAGCATCGATACTCATGTTTTGCTTATAGTGTTCTAAAATATCACTTGCCATATCTGATTCTAAAGAGAGGAATCTAATATCTTTATTAATATTGGTTTTTAACAAAAAATCGACAAAAACATTGCATACTCCACAGCTACCATCGTATAAGATTAACCTTTTTTGGTCTAATTCCTTATTTATATTCATTCAAAATTGATTTAATTACTAATACCTAAAACACTCTCCAGTTACATAAAAACTTCATTAACAATGAAATAAATATAAAACAAGATTCTAAGTTAATTATATATTGTACATTTACAATATATGATATATAAAATTATATAATCAGTTATTTTATAAATAACTGAATTGCATGAAACAAGAAGTAATTATAGCCCATTTAATGATGTAATTTATTTAAATTTTTGTAATTAGTAATAAATATGTACATTTGCCTCAGATCTACACCCTATATTTAGGGATATTGATAAACTAACCATATTTAGGTTAGATAGAGTATTAAAGAATAAATAAATTTAAACAAATCTAAAATTTAGAAAAAATGAAGGTAAAAATTCTAGTAATGATGCTAGCAGCTGTCTTAATGACATCGTGTAGCAAGAGTAGAGGAGTAATAAGTCAAGGAACTGTTGATGTTAGTTTAGACTTAACCCTTACAGGTATAATAACAAGTAACAATACTACAGCAGCCAAAGGAGAAACTACTGCTAGTAGAGGAACTGTTAATACAACAGCAGATGTAACTATTACTAACCAAGCTGATCCAGGTAATCCTATTACAGAGAATTGGATAGTAACTTTAGATGACGAGACATTTGATATTACATCTAATTTTAGTAGAGCTATGACTCCAGGAACTTATGATTTTGCTCTTACTTTTACAGTCGTAGATGGTGGTCAAACTTATTATTATGAAGGTAATACTACAGGTGTTGCTGTTGATGATACTACAGGAGGTACTATTAATATGACAGTAAAACCAACTTTAGGAACACAAACAGTAAAATATGCTGTTACTGAAGTTCCTGAAATAACATTTAATTATGCTAATTCTGCTATTATAACAACAGGTATGAGTATAGATTATGTTATAACAGGTGGACTTAAAGCTGGTACTCTAGATACTGAGAATCACACAGGTACTATCGCTTTAAACCCTACAGCTCAGAATTCTTTAAAACTTAATATGCCCATAGGAGCTTATACTGTTGTTTTAAAACTAATGGATGGTGCTACTCAATTAGGTAAATCTATCACTAGCCAAGAAGCTGTTACTTTAACTGCAGGTATGGATATAGAAATGGATATAATTCCTCTTTCTGGAGATGTTAGCCTTAATATTACTACTGATGGTGGTGACTTAGTTATAAACGCTGATATAAACCAACTTATAATTGATGAAGTAGGTGGTGTTACTAACTTAAGAACAGTTATTACTGTTGATAATGGAACTACTGTATTAGCTGGAGGTTCAACTCTTGCTAACAACTATACTCAAGATATGACTAATACCTTTACTAATTCGGGTGTTGCAGGTACTCCTGGTACTGATAGTGTAGAAGGTACAGCTACTGTAACTCTTACTGGTTTTAGATACGATACAGTAGACATAACAGTTGAATTCTATGATAATCTTAATTCAGGCGCTACTGGAGACGATATACTAGTAGGTACTATTACTTATACTGCTGTTGTCATAGATAATGGAGATGTTACCCTTACAGGTAATACACTAGAGTTAATAGTAAGAAACGATATAACAGGAGACTTCAAAGCTAAAGTTTCTATATATGTTCACGATGCTGTTTATGAAGCTTTAGGAGCAGGTTATAAAGTTATATTAAATAAAAATGTAACTACAGGGTTAAACAAAGAAATAACTTTAACTGCTACAGATACTAATGGTAGAACTGTAGGATATATATATGCAGGTACTTATACTGTAACTATTGAAAATAGTACAGGAACTGTAGGTACATTTAGTAATGTAAATCTTGTTGTTACTGAGTTAGGAGTTGTTAACAAGTATTTCCAGTACAACAACTAGAAAACAATAGTAAAACAAACAAATTATTTAAAAAAGGGGGATACTAAAAAGTATCTCCTTTTTTTTGTTATAAAAATATTGATATAATATGTAAAAGATGTATTTTTGGCTCTTGATAAAAAAACTAAAATGACTGAAATAAAACACGATTGGACAAAAGAAGAGATACTAGATATTTATAATATGCCTCTTATGGACTTGTTGTATAAAGCAGCTACGGTTCACCGTGAAAATCACGACCCTAATTTGGTACAGGTAAGTACTTTATTATCTATAAAAACAGGTGGTTGCCCTGAAGACTGCGGATACTGTCCACAGGCTGCTCGCTACCATACCGACATAGAAGGAAACGACCTAATGAGCGTTAGCCAAGTAAAAGCTCAGGCTTTGCAGGCTAAGTCTGGAGGTTCGTCAAGAGTATGTATGGGAGCATCTTGGAGAAATGTAAAAGATGGTCCAGAATTCGAATCGGTATTAGAAATGGTGAGAACCATCAATAAACTAGACATGGAAGTATGTTGTACCCTTGGTATGCTTACCGAAAATCAGGCAGAAAGATTGTCAGAAGCTGGTTTATACGCATATAATCATAATTTGGATACTTCTGAAGAGCATTACAAAAAAGTAATATCGACCAGAGGTTATGAAGACAGGATACAAACTATAAAGAACGTAAGAAAGACTAATATCACCGTTTGTTCGGGAGGAATTATAGGAATGGGAGAGAAATTAGTTGACAGAGCAAGTATGTTGGTGTCGCTATCTACTTTTGATCCTCATCCAGAGTCGGTGCCTATCAACGCATTAGTACCTGTAGAGGGAACTCCTATGGAAGAGCAGCAAGTAGTTGAAATCTGGGATATGGTTAGGATGGTTGCTACTACTCGTATCATAATGCCAAAAAGTCAGGTTAGGCTAAGTGCAGGGCGTACTAATATGAGCCAAGAAGGGCAGTCTATGTGTTTCTTTGCTGGTGCTAACTCTATATTTTCGGGAAATAAATTACTTACAACTCCTAACCCAGACATAAACGAAGACAAGAAAATGTTTGACCTTTTGGGATTAGTACCTAGTAAACCTTTCCTTAATATTATGAAACCTACAACTGTAGAGGCTAAGGATAGTAAATTGGCACCTAAGGGAGAAAAGCCAAAGTGGACAAGACCAGAACACAAGATAGAGGCTAATGAACTTAGTAAGCAAAAAGCTAAGGACATAAGACAAACAGTTAAATAATAATATTTATAAAAACGAACAATGGCTATACGTAAAGCAGATGTTTTGAAGGCTTTGGAAGGAGTAACTGCTCCGGGCGAAGGAAAGAGTTTGGTGGAAGCCGATGCAGTAAAGAATGTTGTTATTTTTGGTAAAGAGATAATAATCGATATAGAGACTACTAACCCTACTATGCAAGCCAAAAATAAGCTTCAAGAAAGCATTACTCAGGTTATAAAAAAAGAAGTAGAGGCTGATGCTACTATAAAAGTAAATATTACAGTCAAAAAAGTAGAAAAGCAAGACGCTAACCTAATAAGGGGTAAGAAAATAGAAGGTATAGACAATATAATAGCTATAGCTTCGGGTAAAGGAGGAGTAGGGAAATCGACTATTACGGCTAATATGGCTATTTCATTATCGAAAATGGGCTTTAAAGTTGGTGTGATAGACGCTGATGTTTACGGACCATCTATGCATATAATGTTCGATGTAGCTAAGGAAAAACCTTTGACAGTAAACGTCAATGGTCGTTCTAAGATGAAACCTGTAGAGAGTCATGGAGTAAAACTTCTTTCTTTAGGTTTTTTTACTGATCCTGACCAAGCTGTTATATGGAGAGGTCCTATGGCTTCGAAGGCTCTTAACCAGATGATATTTGACGCTGCTTGGGGAGAATTAGACTTTCTTTTGATAGACTTACCTCCTGGTACTGGCGATATTCACCTTTCTATAGTACAAGCCTTGCCTATAACTGGTGCTGTGGTTGTTAGTACTCCACAAAACATAGCTCTTGCCGATGCTCGAAAAGGTGTGGCGATGTTTGAACAAGACAGTATAAAAGTTCCTGTATTGGGAATAATAGAAAATATGAGTTATTTTACTCCTGAAGAGTTACCAGACAATAAATATTATATTTTCGGTAAAGACGGAGCTAAAAACTTAGCTACAGATATAAAAACGGCATTTTTAGGAGAAATTCCTTTGGTACAAAGCATAAGAGAAGCTGGTGATATAGGGCGACCTGTAGCATTACAAGACGATAGTGTTTTGGCAAATTCTTTTAAAGAGATTACCAAAAACACTCTTACTGAGCTATTGAAAAGAAACGAAGAGTTACCAGAAACTCAGGTTGTGAAGATAACAACTATGAGCGGATGTAGCAGTAAATAGTTTTTTAGAATAATATATTATAGCCTTACTAATTTGTTTTAGTAAGGCTATTTTTGTTTCATTTTTATACCATTATATAAAGTTGCAATCTATATAAAAACCATATATTTGCACTTTTTCCAACCAATATAAAACCAATAAATAAAATTAAACTTAAAATTCATCACTCTTAGCTTTGATGATAATATCTAGCTCTTTAGCCCAAGAAAAACCGTGGGAGTTTGAAGTATTCACAGGAATAAATTTATCTCAGATAAAAGACTTTGATCCTTATGTACTTTCAGAACATTATAATTACAAGAGTAAACCAAGAGCGTCAGTTGTATTAGGGTTTCAAACTTCATATTTTATTACTAAAAGCTTTGGTTTCAAAACAGGGTTGCTTTTGAGCCCAAGAGGTGGTTCTTATAGCAAAGACAGCCCTAATGTTATAAATATAAATACTGGAGGTACAGGAGGGTCTAATCAAGGAAAAGATATACATACTTATAAGACTAACTATTTGGATATACCATTATTAATTACTTTTAGAACTAAAGGAGAACAACCTTTTACTTTCGAAATGGGTTATTCTTTTAGTTTACTTATGAGTTCTAGTTTCAAATACAATGAATACAGTTTTTCTGGTAACGGCTTTTTGACTGATGCTAAGGAAAGCTGGCAAGAAGAAGACCTAGAAGGAGTCAATGATACTGCAGGTAATATTGTTATAGGACTTAACACTTCATTCGAAATGCCAAATAGCTTGAGTACTAGCAGAATACTTGTAGGACTAAGATATTCTATAGGTGTTACTGATGTTTTCGAATATGATACCATAAATGGATATGATGCTTCTGTACAAAGTAATTCACTTACTATTAAATTAGGTTTTTTATTAAATTAACAACTTATTAGTTTTATGACATTTGTCATAATACACATCTGATTTTATTCGTTTTTTAGCCTAAAACAAATAAAATCAGATGATAAAAAAAACACATAGCTTTCATATACCTGTAATGGGGCTAGCTTTTACCATTGATAGTCCTATCAAAATAGCCAAATACGGCATATCATCAACCTTATCTATAGTCGATGATATACTAATAGAGACTATGAATAAATGGTATAGTAGTAAATATAAATTTTCTTACAAACCTGTAAGCGATAAAGAAGATGATTTTAGAGCAAAAAGAATAACTAATTATCTTAATTTATCTCAAAAAATAGTAAAACAGGAGTTTGAAAAATTAAAACAAAACCTGTCTGAGAACGCTAAATCGTTACAAGAATATTTTTATAATCTTCCTGATATCTCTGAGTTAAAACAGAACTTTGAACAAACTTTTGTAAAAAACAAGTTTACTGGAGACATAAAGCACTGGCTTTCTCAAAACCTTAGCATGGGGTCTATAGATGTAAATATAATGACTAAGCTCGACAAAGAAAACTTTAAAGGAAAAGAGGCTTTAGAAAGTATACACAACGATGCACATAGTGCCTTAAGAGGCTTTGCTAATAGTGACTTAGAATCATCTTTAGTTCTTTCGGCAGGTATGAATCCTAGTTTATTTTCTTATATGGAACAATTTGAAGATTTCTATCCCACAGAAAATAACTTTCTTAAAAAGAAGATAATATTAAAAGTTAGTGACTACAGGTCAGCTCTAATACAAGCACAAATATTAGCCAAAAAAGGTATTTGGGTTTCAGAATATAGAATAGAGTCAGGGCTTAATTGCGGAGGGCATGCATTTGCTACTAACGGATTGTTAATGGGGCCTATACTGGAAGAATTCAAGTCTAACAGACAACAATTAATAGAGCAAGTACATTCTTTTTATACAAAAGCATTAGAAGCCAAAGGTAGATACACTCCTAAAACCCCTCTTAAAATAGAGGTAACAGCACAAGGAGGTATGGGTACTTCTGAGGAGCATAATTTTATGTTAGACAATTACGGGCTTGATTCTGTAGGCTGGGGTACTCCATTTTTATTAGTCCCTGAGGCGACCACTGTCGATAATGACACAAGAGAAAAACTATGTAAGGCTACCGAAAAAGACCTTTATCTTAGTGATGCTTCTCCTTTGGGAGTTCCTTTTAATATACTTAAAGACACTTCGAATTATCAGATAAGAAAAGAAAGAAAAGACCAAGGGAAAATAGGAAGTGCCTGCCTTAAAAAATACTTAGTCTCTTCCAAAGAGTATTCTGTTAAATCGACATGTACTGCTTCTAGAACTTTTCAAAAAGCTAAAATAAAAGAAATAATAAATCTTAATTTAGACGCAGAGAAACAGCAACAACAAATTGACAAAGTAGAAGAAAAAACTTGTTTGTGTGTAGGTTTATCTAATTCTAGTCTGATAGAAGCCGGAATAGAAGAAAAAGGAGAAAAACAAGGTGTAGTTATATGCCCAGGTCCTAATATGGCTTATTTTTCTGAAGAAATATCTTTAAGTAAAATGATAGGGCATATATATGGTAAAAACAATGTTATGAAACATAAAAACAGGCCTCATGTTTTTATAAAAGAATTGGATCTTTATATAGATTATTTCAAAAAGCAACTTTCTGAAATAACCGAAAATTCAACCAAAAAACAGATTAATACTCTAAAGAAATTTAAGAAAAATCTGTTGTCAGGAGTAGAATACTATAAAGGTATATTCAATGAAATGGATATACTAGAAAAGTTAAATATTAGAACTAAAAAAATAGAGGTTCTAGATTAATCCTTTATTTTCATTATATAACAGGAGCTTAAACATTTAAGTCTCCTGTTATATAAGTTATCTGTATTTATAAATAATATAGTATTCTGAGTTACAACTTTGACTATAAAGGTTTTAAATCATAAACACATAAATAAGGCCTATTTTGACACGTCTTATTTCTATTAATAGAAACTTATATACATCTAACACATTGAATGTGAGTATAGTTTATCTGAACCCGTTTATATGAATATTAAATTATATTATCCGTTAAGAAAACAAATAAATATATTTCTACGGATAAATAGAAATTGAGATAGATAAATATACAATCAAAGGTTTAAAAAAAAGTAACAAATAACAATATTATAAGTCATTTCACTTGTAATATGTGAAATGACTTATAATATTCATTAAGTTCTATGGAATTATATATTTATAATCTAAGACTTATAGGTCTAATTCAAATCCTTAGCAGAATCTAACACTTTTTGTTTTAAAGATTCTTTATATTCTATCATTTTGTTTTGTATACCTGAGTCGGTGACTCCTATCATCTGAGCTGCTAATATTCCTGCATTAGTTCCTCCATCCAAAGCAACTGTAGCTACAGGAACGCCCGATGGCATTTGAAGTATTGACAATATAGAATCCCAACCATCTATAGAATTTCTCGATTTTACGGGTACTCCTATAACTGGCAATGGAGACATACCTGCTACCATTCCTGGTAAATGTGCTGCACCCCCTGCTCCTGCTATTATTACACCTATATTGCTTTTGTGTGCATTTTTAGAAAAATCAAATAACTTTTCAGGAGTCCTATGTGCCGATATTATATCTACAAAAACCTCTATATCGAACGATTTCAAAAAGTCTATTGCTTCTTTCATCACAGGCATATCCGATTTACTTCCCATTATTACTGCTACTTTTTTCATTTTATTTACTTTTTACTTTAAGTGTCTTTTTTATATCTTCGGCTATTTCTCTGGCTATGGTTATATCGGTATTAACTATAGTAACATGTCCCATTTTCCTGAACGGTCTAGTTTGTTTTTTTCCATATATATGTGGAGTAACTCCTTCCCTACTCATTGCTTTTTCTATATTTTCATAAAAAACATCTCCAGAATATCCTTCTTCTCCTACCAAATTAATCATCACAGAAGGAATTATTGATTTTGTATAACCTAAAGGAAGATCCAATATTGCTCTTATTTGTTGCTCGAACTGGCTGGTATAAGAGGCCTCTATAGTATGGTGGCCACTGTTATGTGTGCGGGGTGCCGACTCGTTTACCAATATATCGCCTTCTTTGGTCAAAAACATTTCTACTGCCAATATACCTATATGATCCATAGAATGAACTACTTTTAAGGCTATAGTATTCGCCTTTTTAGCTATTTCTTTATCAATGTTTGCAGGACATAACACATATTCTACTTGGTTTGCCTCTGGGTGAAATTCCATTTCGGTCACAGGGTATACTTCCGTTTCTCCTTTAGGATTTCGTGCCACTATTACAGCTAATTCTTTTTCGAATATAACTAAGTCTTCAACTATACAAGCTACATCGGGTAAACTATCTATATCTTGTTTGCTTTTCAAAACTTTTACGCCATTACCGTCGTAACCCATAGTTGCCGATTTCCATACCTTGGGGAAAGTTAAATTGTATTGTTTTAATTCTTCTAAAGATTGGAATCGGGTATAAGATGAAGTAGGAATATCTTTTTCTTTATAAAAATCTTTCTGAAGACCTTTGTCTTGTATCATCTTAATAACTGATGGTCTCGGATACACTTTGACCCCTTCTTTCTCTAAAGAAAATAAAGCTTCTACATTGACATGCTCTATTTCTATGGTAAGTACATCTACTTTTTTCCCGAAGTTATAAACTGTATCATAGTCTTGTAAGTCTCCTTTATAAAACTCGTTAGCTAACACTTTACAAGGAGCATCATCTGAATGATCTAAAACCAATGTATAAATATCCCATTTACTCGTAGGAGTAAGTAACATTTTACCTAATTGACCACCTCCTAATATCCCTAATCTAAAATCTGATGAATAGTATGCTTTCACTTTTTATGTTTTATAAGCAAAAATAACTATTCTTATTTGTTATAGCAAAAGTTGGTGTGAATTTTATGTAAACAATTAAATTATCTTATATTTGCTGATATATGGCAAGAAAAACTTACATATCTCTAATACTACTATTATCCTTTTTATCTTCATTAGGACATAGTATTGTTCCGCATCACCATCACGACCAATTATCTGTAACCTCCAAAGACCATCATCACAAAACAGATAGCAAACATGATGCTAACCATAATAATTATAGCCAAAACAATCATAATGAGAGTGAACCTATAGGTCTTTTTTCTCACCCGACTCATAGTCTTTCAAATAGTGATTTTATATTTGAGAATAGTATCTCTCAAAAAAAACAAACCGCTGACAAACTATTATCACCCAATATTGTTATAAAGAATTTGTTGATTTTAACAAATTCTTATTCAAAAGCAACTATTTATAATAGCGATTTATCAACCTATAATTTTAATCGCAGTAATTACCTTAGAGGACCTCCGTCTTACCTGTTTTCATAGAACACTTTAGTCTGTCAATAAATCCTTATTGATTCAATAGACTACATATTTAATATTTATCAAAACCAAAAATAATGAATAAAATATTTATTTCATTGTTTACTATAGTTGTATTATTTACAGCTTGTAAACACGAACATGGAACAGAAGGAGATCATAGCCACAGTCAAGAAACTGTTACAGAAGACTTAGAGCCACTGGCGTATACTATATACACAGAACAATCGGAACTATTTGTAGAGTTCAAACCTCTTATAATAGGAGAAACATCAAAGTTTGCTGCTCATTTCACTAAATTAGGAAATCAATTTAAATCGGTCGATGAAGGATCGGTTACTGTTAGCCTTATAGGAAGCAACGAAAATATTAGCCATAAAGCTGATAGCCCTTCTTCTCCTGGTATATTCAGGTTAGCTTTGAAGCCAGAAAAAGAAGGTATTTATAAATTAGTTTTCGACATAAAAACTAAAGATTTTAACGACATAATAACTATAGATAATGTTAGAGTATTTCCCAGTAAAGAAATAGCTTTAGGATATTCTCAGCAAAACAATATAGGAGACGAAATTGTTTATTTGAAAGAACAAGCATGGAAAATAGAGTTTGCTAATACTAAAATCACTAAGCAAAAATTTTCTGAAATAATAAAAACTACAGGTTCTATAAGGTCTTCAGACACCGATCAGATTATAATAACAGCCAAAAGTGATGGTGTTATTATGTTTGATAATTCTAAAAAACTGATAGGAACAGAAGTTAACACTTATGAGTCGTTGTTTACCATTTCGGCTAAAGGATTTGCCGATAATAATATGGATGCCAGGTATTTGAATATAAAGGCTAATTACAAAAAAGCAAAGGCAGACTACGATAGGGCTTATAAACTAAAACAACAAGATGTAATTTCTCAAAAAGATTTTGATTCAAGGGTTTTGGAATACGAAAACGCTAAAATAGCTTTAGATAATATGACCATAAATTATTCTTTAGGAGGCCAGAAAGTAAGGTCGACCATCAAAGGTTATATAAAAGACATATTTGTAAGTCAAGGTCAGTACGTAGAAGCAGGTGAGATTTTGGTTAGTGTTTCTAAAAACAAAAAACTTATTCTTACTGCAGAGCTACCTTTGAAATACTCTTCCAAACTGAGTAATATATCGTCTGTAAACTTCAGAACAGCTTATGATAATAAGGTTTATAATTCCGATCTTTTGAATGGTAAGATTATTTCTTACGGAAAAAGTGTTAACGACAATTCTTATTTTATACCTGTTAATTTTAGTTTAGACAACAATACCGACATAATACCTGGTTCGTTTATAGAGGTTTTCCTTAAGTATAAAGAAATAGAAGATGCTTTGATAATTCCATATTCTGCACTTATAGAAGAACAAGGTAATTACTATGCTTATGTACAGACTT
Organism: Flavobacteriaceae bacterium; assembly: GCA_013215105.1. Classification (GTDB taxonomy): domain Bacteria; phylum Bacteroidota; class Bacteroidia; order Flavobacteriales; family Flavobacteriaceae; genus DT-33. The sequence goes on along the minus strand of JABSPL010000029.1, from coordinate 3,433 downwards.
CGGGAGAGGGTTTTCAGAAAAGAGAGTTAAAATTAGGAGCTAATGACGGTGTGAATATTCAGGTTGTTTCGGGAATAAAAGAGAACGAAAGAGTAGTAACCAAAGGAGCATACCAGATCAAATTAGCAACAATGTCGGGTAAAATGCCTGCTCATGGTCATGAACATTAAACTATAGCATTATGTTAAACAAAATAATACAGTATTCTCTAAACAACAGATTAATGGTTGTTGTAGCATCGGTTTTACTATTGCTAACGGGTAGTTACACAGCCTCCAAAATGGAGGTAGATGTATTTCCTGACCTTACCGCTCCTACAGTAGTAGTGCTTACCGAGGCTCATGGAATGGCTCCCGAAGAAGTAGAAAAACTAGTAAGTTTCCAGATAGAAACCTCAGTCAATGGAGCTACCAATGTACGTAGAGTAAGGTCTTCGTCAGCAGCAGGGATATCGATAGTTTGGGTAGAGTTCAATTGGGGAATGGATATATTCAAAGCCCGACAGATAGTAAACGAAAAGCTAATAACCATATCCGAAAAGCTTCCCGAAGGAGTAGGAAAGCCTACTTTGGCACCTCAATCTTCTATAATGGGAGAGATAATGCTTATAAGTATATCCTCAGATATCACTAATGATATGGACTTGAGAACTATTGCCGATTGGGATATTCGCCCTAGGTTATTGGCTACAGGAGGGGTTTCTAATGTGATAGTTATAGGAGGAGAATATAAGCAATATCAGATACTTGCATCTCCCGAAAAGATGAAATATTACAATATAAGCCTAGAAGAATTATTAAAGGCTAGTAAAGAGAGTAACCTTAATTCGTCTGGAGGCTTTTTTAACCAATATGGTAACGAATACATAGTAAAAGGTGTAGGTAGAAGTAGTAAAGTAAGTGAAATAGGTAATTCGGTCATAAAGGTTGTTAACAATATACCTATAAAGATAGAAGACGTTGCACAAGTAAAAATAGGTGCTTCTATACCAAAAATTGGTGACGGTTCTCTAAAGGCAAGCCCTGCTATTATAATGACTGTTGCCAAGCAGCCAAACACTAATACTTTAGATTTGACCAACAAAATAGATGAAGTTATAGCCGATATATCTAAAACTCTTCCGCAAGACATAGACATAAATACTAATATATTTCGTCAGGCCGATTTTATAGAAGCATCTATTAGTAATATCAAAAAAGCACTTATAGAAGGTTCTATATTTGTGGTTATTATTATGTTTTTGTTTCTTATGAATTTCAGAACTACTGTTATTTCTCTTGTCGCAATTCCACTTTCGCTTATGGTTTCTATTATTACTCTTAAGTTTTTGGGGCTAACTATAAACACTATGTCGTTAGGAGGTATGGCTATAGCTATAGGTTCTTTAGTCGATGATGCTGTAATTGATGTAGAAAATGTTTTTAAGCGTCTTAAAGAAAATGCTAAACTAATAGTTTCGGAAAGAAAAAGCATAATTTCGGTAGTTTATCAGGGCTCCAAAGAGATAAGATCTTCTATTTTTAATGCTACTCTTATCATAATAGTTGCTTTTATTCCTCTGTTTTTTCTTAGCGGAATGGAAGGTAGAATGCTACAACCTTTAGGTATTTCGTTTATAGTTTCTTTGTTTGCTTCATTGATAACGGCTGTGACTATTACTCCTGTTCTTTGTAGTTTCCTGTTGAAAGACAATAAAATGTTACTAAAACAAGCTTCGGGTAGTTGGCTCGAAAACAAGCTTAAAAACCTTTATCATATAGCTTTGGTAAAAGTTATGAAAATAAAAAAGACAGTTATTTCTATATCTATAGCTCTATTTTTACTTGTAACTGTATTGATGTTCAACCTAGGGCGTAGTTTTCTGCCAGAGTTTAATGAAGGTACTTTAACTATAGGAGCTATAAGTATGCCTGGAATATCTCTTGAAGAATCGAACAAAATAGGTAATAGAATAGAAAATATATTACTTTCTGTTCCTGAAATATCAGTAACATCGCGTAGAACTGGTAGAGCCGAGTTGGACGAACATGCACAAGGAGTTAATGCTGCCGAAATAGATGCCCCTTTTGTCCTAAAAGACAGAACTAGGGAAGAATTCATGAAAGATATAAGAGAAAAATTAAGCGTTGTTTCGCAAGCTAATATAACCATAGGTCAGCCGATAGGTCACAGGATTGACCATATGCTTTCGGGTACTAGAGCCAATATTGCTATTAAATTATTCGGAACAGATCTTAACAATATGTTCAAACTAGCCAACAGTATTCAGACCAATATAGAAGATATAAACGGACTTGTAGACATAAGTGTAGAACAACAAATAGAAATTCCTCAGTTACAAATAAAAGCAAAAAGAGATATGCTTGCCAAATATGGAATAACTATAGGTCAGTTTACTGAGTTTATAGATATTGCTTTTGCAGGAGAAAAAGTATCTCAAATATTTGAAAACGATAAAAGTTTCGACCTTGTTTTACGTTTTGACGATAATAATAGAGGTAGTATCGAAAACATAAAAAATGCACTTATCGACACTAATATTATTCAAGACAATGAAGAAAGAACCTATAAAATCCCTCTACATTATGTCGCTGATATAGTTTCGGTAACAGGTCCTAATACTATAAATAGAGAAAATGTACAGAGAAAAATAGTTGTTTCGGCTAATGTTTCGGGTGCTGACTTGCGTAGTGTAGTTAACAAAATAAAGCAGCGAATCAATAATAATATTTCTCTACCCGAAGGATATCATATAGAATATGGCGGTCAGTTCGAAAGTGAAGAGAAAGCTTCTAAGACTTTGATGTTAACCTCAGCCATGGCTTTACTTATAATATTTCTGTTGTTATATCAAGAATTCAAAAATGTAAAGATGGCTAGTATCATATTATTAAACTTACCACTAGCCCTTATAGGTGGTGTTTTGAGTATATGGCTTAGTTCCAAAATCATAAGTATTCCTTCTATAATAGGCTTTATAACTCTTTTTGGTATAGCTACCAGAAACGGAATATTGTTAGTTTCGAGGTATCAATCTCTCAAAGAGCAAGGAGTGAACCTTTACGACACTGTAGTAAAAGGGTCTTTGGACAGGTTAAACCCTATACTTATGACTGCACTTACCACGGCTTTGGCTCTTATACCTTTGGCTTTGACTGGTGATATGCCTGGTAATGAAATACAAAGTCCTATGGCTAAAGTTATTTTAGGAGGTTTATTGAGTTCCACTTTGTTAAATATTTTTATAATACCAGTAGTCTATTATATGATTAGTAATAAACAAGAAAAAATAGTTTAGTGTTTAAGCCCCTAAAATAGTCATACTTAATTCTATAATAAAAACATTAACTTTATATTATGGAAACTACAAAAAAACAGTACACGACGGAGTATAAACTCAAATTGATAAAAGAATGTGCAACTCATGGAGTTG
>JABSPL010000028.1 GCA_013215105.1 Flavobacteriaceae bacterium | reverse complement strand
CGGCTTGAATGAGATATGGATTATAGAAGGCATAGAAAAGTTTTCTGATAATATTGTAAGAATTTACAACAGAGATAATATTCTTGTTTATGAAAAAAGAGGATATAGAAACACTTGGAATGGCAATAATAATATAAATGGGAATAATATAAAGCTACCTATAGGCCCTTATTACTATACTATATCTTTTAATTCAAAAGGAATGAAAAATAGATTAGGATGGATGTATGTAAATTATTAAATAATACATTCACAACCTAGTGCAATAATATAATTCATTTATCTGTTAGACAACCTAGATAAATGAATTATTATACCAATTACATATTGAATTGGCCTGTAAAAGCATCGTTAAATAGCCTATGATGTGTTATCCCTTTTATTATTTTAGATGTAAGCTTTTTAGATACAAATTCATATAGCCAATTCTTTACGTTTTCTATATTTACAAAAACTTTATTTTTATAATGTTACTTTATGTATGCCGATATTTTTTCAGACTTCTCTAAAATGTATTTTTACTTCGTATAAAAATTGGTTATAGTCAAACGTTTTTAAATACTAAACCAAGTATTTACAAAGTAATGTTTATTCCTTTTTGAAGCTATAAATAGTCCATTTAAACGATGGCTTAAATGAACTATCCGTTTGTTAATAACCTTTCTTTTTCAGAATGAGATTTTATGATTTTAAGGCTGCAAGTTTTTAAATTTAAAGATCTCTTTGCCAAAAATCTAATGGTGATTGTCCTGTTTCTAAATTATTATTGTAATCAATGATTAGATTATCAAATAGAGTTTGATTAATTTTATATCCTTTATTATCTAAATCAGTAGTATCCATATTTACTTGAACAATTAAACCTAAGTTGTTTTTAATATTTATTTCATTAATGTTCTTAGTAACAAACGATTCCGCTTTAACTGTAATAATTTTATATATTTGATATTCTTTATTAATATTGTTGATTATTATTAAATTCATGATTTTATTTAAAATTTATATAAGTCAAATATAAATAATTAAAGCTACCTTTCTTAGTTAATATTTAAGAAAATTATATTTTTAAACTTTCAATATATTATAGTTATTGAAAGTTAAAGTTGTTTTGTTTTCCACTCATTTTAAGTTATGAATTTGACTTATACTCAGTGAAAATAGTGAAAAAATAATAATCCCAACCTACATCAGCAGATTGGGATTTATTGTTTAGATTATTACAAACTATACTTCAAGACAAAACCAAGTATAGTCAAAGCAATACCTATTATAGATATAGTCCACTTAAAATTGGTTATCCTAGCGTTTAACTCTGTTTTAAGGCTACGTATTTCAGTTATTACTTTCTCCATGTCGTTCTCTATTTTACCTAATAACGCCTTTTTGGTCTCCAAATCGGTTTTTATGTTTTCAGATTTCTCTAAAATGTCTTTTGACTTCATACAGAGATAATGATTTTTAAGTGAAGATGTGATTTAAATCATAAACTCACTTATTCTGAATGGATTACACTTACTGTATATTAATGAAGAAAGGTGATTTTAATATATATTAAATAGAAAATATTAGATTGCTCTATTTTTATTTGGTTGCGGAGTAGTTGAAAGCTTCAAATACTAAAAGTTAATAATAGATTAATTATAAGTATATTGCAACTATTATAGTCGTAAACATAATTATATAAAAAAAATAAATTTAAAACTTATTATAATCGTATTATTGATAGTAAATGGGCAATATTCTTTTTCTCAATCTCAAAACAAAATAATTTCAGGGATAATACTTGATAGTTTAAAAAATCCTATTCAGTACGCTAGTATAGGTCTTTTTAATAAGCCAGTAGGTACGGTATCTAATAGTAAAGGTGAATTTACTTTAGATTTATCTACCTCATTATATACAGATACTTTAAGAATATCTTCTTTGGGTTTTGAAGATAAAACAATAAAAATAAAGGAATTATTAGGAAACAAATCTTCTGATTTAAGGATATCTTTATATTCTAACTCTGTAGAGCTTGATGAAGTTTTTTTAACAGCCAATAAAGGTAAAGTTAAGACCAAAGGAAAATATAATGCTAATAGAGCTAAACATATAGTACCTTACATAGATAGTAAAGGCAATATAAAATTAGGGTCTGAAATGGCTAAAAGATTTTCATTAGGACATAAAAAACATTGTAAATTAAATGAATTTAATTTTTTTATCAGGCAAAACAATTTTGATAGTCTAAAGTTTAGGGTCAATATATATTCTATCAAAAACAATCTCCCTTTCAATAAAATAAACAAATCTAATATTTTAATAGATATTATAGATAAATCAACAGGCTGGGTTAAGGTTGATTTAACTGATTACAATATAAATACCAAGGAAGATATTATAATTTCTGTCGAATTGGTCGAATCATCGAGTAGAAGAGGTGTTTTGAGTCTACCTTTAATATCGCCTTCTTTAGGGTCTAGTAATTATTACAAATTAGGAGCTCAATACGAATGGCATAAATACCAAATGGCATCTGCTATGATGAATTTGACTTATACTCAGTGAAGCTATAATTCCCAATCTACAAAAGCAGATTGGGAATTATAGTTGTCACTAACAACTAGCATATGAGCGTAGGAAGCGAAGAGATACATTACATTCCTAAACCGAACGTCATTTCGAACCTTACACGTCATTGCGAGGCACGAAGCAATCTCTAGGATTACTTCGTGCCTCGCAATGACTTATTGTTGCCTAGAAATAAACAATACTAAAAGAGAATATCTAATTTAGGATAAAAAACCAAATCTAACAAAACAATAATCCCAACCTACAAAAGCAGATTGGGATATTTAAAATCTCATAAAACTCTAAAAAACTAGATTATATACTAGCTTTTAGGTATTCAGTATTCATTATTGCTATGTTTTTAAGAGAAATCCCTTTAGGGCATTCTACCTCACAAGCTCCGGTGTTGGTACAGTTACCAAAACCTTCTAAGTCCATTTGTTTTACCATGTTAAGTACTCTGTCTTTTGCTTCTACTTGCCCTTGTGGCAGTAATGAGTATTGAGCAACTTTTGCCCCTACAAACAACATCGCCGAAGAGTTTTTACAAGTCGCCACACAAGCACCACAACCTATACAAGTAGCAGCATCCATTGCGTTATCAGCGTCTTCTTTACCGATAGGAATAGAGTTTGCATCTTGAGTATTACCCGATGTATTTACCGAAATAAAGCCACCTGCTTGTTGTATTCTCTCGAAAGAAGAACGGTCAACAACCAAATCTTTTATTACAGGGAACGAGTCCGAACGGAAAGGTTCTATATGTATAGTATCACCGTCCTTGAACATACGCATATGCAACTGACAAGTAGTTACTCCACGGTCTGGCCCGTGAGCTTCACCGTTTATATACATAGAACACATACCACAGATACCCTCACGACAATCGTGGTCAAAGGCTACTGGTTCGTCTCCTTTGTTTATAAGCTCTTCGTTCAGTACATCTATCATTTCTAAAAATGACATATGTCCCGATATATTACTTATAGGATAAGTAACCATCCCTCCTTTATCTTCTGGGCCTTTTTGCCTCCAAATTTTTAATGTTAAATCCATATTTTTGAATTTATAAACCCTAAGGTTTATCTGTTTTTAGATTAAATATTATTTGTACGAACGTGTCTTAAGTTCTACATCGTTAAACTCTAATTCTTCCTTATGAAGAATAGCTTCTGATGGCTCACCTTTATATTCCCAAGCGGCAACATATGCATAGTCTTTATCCTCACGCTTAGCTTCACCGTCATCGGTTATATGCTCTTCACGGAAGTGACCACCACAAGACTCGTTTCTAAGAAGTGCATCTTTAGCGAATAGTTCTCCTAGTTCTAAGAAATCGGCAACTCTTCCTGCTTTTTCTAGTTCTTGGTTAAACTCGTCTTTAGTTCCTGGTACTTTTACGTTTTTCCAGAAGTCTTCTCTTACTGCTTTTATTTCTGCTATAGCCTCTTCTAGTCCTTTCGTGTTACGAGCCATACCTACTTTCTCCCACATTATTTTCCCCAATTTCTTGTGGAAATAATCTACAGACCTAGTTCCTTTATTACCAATAAAGAAGTCTATTTTTTCTTTAACTTCTTTTTCTGCTTGTAAGAATTCTGGTCCATCAGTTGGTATCTCTCCTGTTCTTATTTCTTTGGCAAGATAATTACCAATAGTATAAGGAAGTACAAAATAACCATCAGCTAGTCCTTGCATAAGAGCCGAAGCACCTAGCCTGTTAGCACCGTGATCAGAGAAATTAGCTTCACCGATACAGTACAAACCTTCTACAGTAGTCTGCAAGTTATAATCAACCCATACACCACCCATCGTATAGTGAGTTGCAGGGTATATCATCATTGGAGTTTTGTAAGGATCCTGGTCAACTATCTTTTCGTACATCTGGAATAAGTTCCCGTACTTAGCTTTTATAAGTGCCTCTCCTAATTCTAATATTAATTTATCAGAAGGGTTTTTATCTCCTTTAGTTATTAAAGCTTGCTCTCTTCCATAACGGTCTATTGCCGATTTGAAATCCAAATAAACAGCTTCTCCAGTTTCGTTAACACCGTAGCCAGCGTCACATCTTTCTTTGGCAGCTCTCGATGCAACATCACGAGGTACTAAGTTACCAAATGCAGGATATCTTCTTTCTAAGTAATAATCTCTATCTTCTTCAACTATTTCGGTAGGTTTTAATTTACCTTCTCTTATAGCCATTACATCGTCCATTTTCTTAGGAACCCATATACGCCCATCGTTACGTAATGACTCTGACATCAAAGTAAGTTTAGACTGATAATCACCAGAACGAGGGATACAAGTAGGGTGAATCTGCGTATAACAAGGATTCGCAAAGTAAGCACCTTTTTTGTGTATCTTCCAAGCAGCAGTAGCGTTAGAACCCATAGCGTTAGTAGACAAGAAATATACATTTCCGTAACCACCAGTTGCTATAACTACAGCGTGAGCAGAATGTTTTTCTATCTCTCCTGTCTCTAGGTTTCTTGCTATAATACCTCTTGCTTTACCATCAATTTTTACTACATCGAGCATTTCGTGACGGTTATACATAGCTATTTTACCTCTAGCTATTTGTCTGTTCATAGCCGAATAAGCACCTAACAACAATTGTTGTCCTGTCTGCCCTTTGGCATAAAAAGTACGAGAAACTAGTACTCCACCAAACGAACGGTTGTCAAGTAAACCACCATAGTCACGAGCAAAAGGAACACCTTGAGCCACACATTGATCTATTATATTTCCTGAAACCTCAGCAAGTCTGTGTACGTTTGCTTCTCTAGAACGGTAATCACCACCTTTTATAGTATCGTAAAACAAACGGAAATTAGAATCTCCATCTCCTTGATAGTTTTTTGCAGCGTTTATACCTCCCTGAGCAGCTATAGAGTGAGCTCTACGTGGAGAATCTTGGTAAGCAAATGCTTTTACGTTATAACCTAGTTCTGCCAATGAAGCAGCAGCTGAACCACCAGCTAGCCCTGTACCTACAACTATAATATCTATATTACGTTTGTTGGCTGGGTTTACTAAGTCTATATTGTTTTTATGATTAGTCCATTTGTCTGCTAACGGACCTTTAGGTACTTTAGAATCTAATTTTGACATACCTTTATGTTATAATGAGTTAATATAATGAAAAGCTGCTACTACAAAGTACCCGAAAGGTATAAGTATAGCGTAAGCATTTCCTAATTTCTTAAGAGTCGGTGTATATTTCTTATTATTGAAACCTACAGACTGAAAGCTCGACTGAAAACCGTGAAGTAAGTGCAAAGCCAAAGCTATAAATGCCAAAGTATAAATCCCGAAATAAACTGGGTTAGTGAATTTAGCTGCTACCATTTGGAAGCTATCTAAATGTTCATGTGTTATATAATGAGCTTTGATGGTAGGGAAAAAGAAGTCAACCATGTGAAGAGCTATAAACAAAAGTATAGTTATACCAGTTATTATCATGTTTCTCGACATCCAACTAGAGTTTTCACCAGGCTTGTTCATTACATACTTGCTAGTTCTAGCTTTTCTGTTTTGTAAGTCTAGTCTCATCCCCATCACTAAGTGATAGATGATACCGAAGAACAAAATAGGTTGCATTAAGTACTGTACTAATGGGTTTGTTCCCATAAATTCAGACGTTTCGTTAAATAGGTCAGCACTAATCACTGACATAAAGTTAATTATAAGATGTTGTAGTAAAAAGAACATCAAAAAGAAACCAGAAAGAGCCATTAGGATTTTCTTTCCTATTGACGATGTAATAAATCCGCTCATGTTTTATATTTAGTTGTTGTAATAATTAGGGTCAAAGATAGACTTTAGATAAACTTAACCTTATATATACATTGGTTTTTTGAGTAATTTAGAATGATTATAAAGTTGGGTTGTATGGTTGTTTGTTTAGTAAGCATTCTATTGATGCTTGTTAATCATTTCTAATCTTCAATTTGGAACTATTAACATCTACTAGTATCTTCATTTGACTTATAGCAATCTGATTTAGCTTTGTCAAACGTTCTGCCTGTGTTAATTTGTCATTTATAAACACAGAATTTAGGTTTTCCAAATTAGAAAGGCAGACAAGCTGACTTACATTAGCATAATCTCTCATATTACCATTTTCTTTCGGATTTTCTTCTCGCCATTGCTTAGCTGTTCTCCCAAATAATGCCATATTTAATATATCTGCTTCGTTGGCATAAACAAAACTAATCTGTGTTTTACTTAAAGCTTTTGGTATTAGGTTTCTCTTTATAGCATCGGTGTGTATTCGGTAGTTTATTTTGGTAAGGCTTCGTTTTATGTCCCAGTCCAATGTTTTTGTTTCATTTTCTTTTAATCTCTGAAACTCCTTAATCATATAGAACTTAAATTCCACCGACATCCAAGAAGCAAACTCAAACGCTATATCTTTATGAGCATAAGTACCTCCATACCTTCCTGACTTAGACTGTAAACCTATAGCATTAGTAGTTTCTATCCATTTTTTAGGAGACAATACAAAATGGTTAAAGCCTGCTTCATTTTTAAACAGGTCGAATTCGACCTGTTTAAAACTAGGATTATTAAGCCTCTCCCATAACCCTAGTAATTCTATGGTGTTTTTATTACGTATCCAGTTTTTTATAATATCTCTAGGAGCATCAGGACTCTTGTACTTAGCTATATCGGTAATACATATAAACTCATCTTCCCCCTTTGTTTTTACAGAAACTGAAACACCCTTTATTTCTATTTTATTGCTTTTACTACTCATAGACTGAAACCTGTTTTATTAAATATCCTCAGCACTAAAATAATCAAAATAAATAAGTAATCGTATATACTTACTATTATCATATTTCACGCTCGCTTCCTAGCCCTAATTTGACCATTTTGTTGACGTTAATAAAATGGTAAGAAGTACTGTTGTTACTGGCTTTACATGGTTTCTGATTAAACTTGTATTTTAGCGTTATTTATAAAACTGAGCCTATCGGTGGTCTTTGCTATTAGTGTTTATCATAACCCAATCTCTCTCATACATTGATTATATACGAGAGGGATTGTCTTGTTTTATATTTCACTGTTTTACTGAGGACAGGTTCCCCATATAGGAAGGTTTTCGGAGGTTAGGGATGAACCATAATCGAAGACATTAGGTTTTGAAGCTATATTAGAAACACACCAACCGCTTAAGTTTTGATTAAAAGAAGTTGCTCCATAAAACATTCTAGACATATTAGTTACACCAGCAACATCCCAATTACTTATATCTTGATTAAAAGAAGTTGCGTCTTCAAACAAATGCATCATATTTGCTTTAAGTTCTCCTTGCCAATCCAATGCCTGCCCTCCATTATTAAAGGCTTTTGCTTTCCAGAACATTCTATGCATATCCGTTACACCTGTAATACCCCAGTCACTTATGTCTTGGTTAAAAGAAATTGCTTCAGAAAACATATAATTCATTCTAGCTTTAAGTTTTCCTTGCCAGCCCAATGCCACTCCTCCATTATTGAATGCAGTTGCTCTATAAAACATGTATCTCATATCTGTTACAGCAGAAACATCCCAACTACTTATATCCTGATTAAAGGAAGTCGCTCCATTAAACATATCAAGTGTAACCCCTTTAAGCTTTCCTTGCCAATCTAATACTACTCCTCCATTATTAAAAGCAGTTGCTTTATAAAACATACTAAACATACTTGTTATACCAATGATATTCCAATCACTTATGTCTTGATTAAAAGAAATTGCTTCTTCGAACATAGATCTCATATCAGCCTTAAGTTCTCCTTGCCAATCCAGAGCCATTTCCCCATTATTAAAGACAGTTGCCTTATAAAACATTCTAAACATATCTATTACTCCAGCAACATTTAAATCGCTTATATCTTGATTAAAAGAAGTTGCTCCAAAGAACATATATCTCATACTTGCCTTAAGTTCTCCTTGCCAGTCCAATGCTACTCCTCCATTATTAAAAGAAGTTGCTCCACTAAACATTTCAGTCATATCTGTTACTCCAGTAACATTCCAACTACTTATATCTTGAT
>JABSPL010000027.1 GCA_013215105.1 Flavobacteriaceae bacterium | reverse complement strand
TGTTTTACTTAAAACAGCCTTAAACTTACTCAAAAACGAGAAAACTGAAAAACAAGGAATAATGGGAAAGAGGCTAAAAGCTGGCTGGGACGTAAACTATTTACTGAAAGTATTGGGTATTAAAGTGTGAGTTTGCCCTGATTAGCAGGTTGTTGTATTTCTTTATAATTATCAGAATACATAAGCCCTACTAGTAATTGATCGGCAAATTTGTTAGCCGTAATACCTGTTTCTAACCAAAACATTTTAGAACTATATCCGTCGTGGAAATGTTCTACATCGGTGTAGAACTTGTCATCTTTTCCCGTTTCTATATTTAATAGTTTTACAGGAACTTTATAGTTATTATCTGACTGATTATAAAAAGATTTTAATTTTATAGTAAATCCAGTTTTAGAATTTCGGTATTGAGCGTTTAAAGATGAAATATCGGTTCCAAATGAGCCCAATGCGTAAGAAACATCTAAAAATGATTGTTTATGATTACTTGTAATTACATTAATAGCCCCTCCCAAAGCGTCAGAAGATAGGTGTATTGGAACAACACCTTTATACACCTCTATTTGGCTTATAAGGTTTGCCGAGAAATTATTTAGAGTAAGTGAAGACCCGAAATAATCCATAGGAATACCATCTATAAATGTACGAACCTGTTTACCCGAAAGACCGTTTAACGAAAGACTAAAATCAGAACCTAAGCCTCCAGATTGTCTGATGTTAACCCCTGGTAGTTTTGCCAAAATATCATTAGCATTGGTCGATATGTTTTCGAAAGTTTTGGTATCTATAACCTCCACTGCATAAGCTTCTTCTCTTAATTGTTGTGCTTTTGTTTTTGCTATAATAACTACATCATCCAAGTCAAATGAATCTTCTTCTAATCTGAAATTGATTACCTGTTTAGCACTGTTTCCTACAGAAATCTTTTGTTGTATGGTTTTATATCCTAAGTAGTTTATGGTTATAGTATGGTTTCCTTTTGGTAATACTAGTTGATAATACCCCTTGGCATTGGTAATTGTACCTTTTGAGATGCCTCCTACAAAAACACTTACTCCTTCTGCAGCTAATCCCTTATCATCATATATATATCCTGATACCTCTTGGCTGTTTTGAGCGAAGGCTACTAAGGAAAATAAAAAAAATGTGATTGTTACTAGGTAATTCGTTTTCATTTTATCGATGTGTTAATTTAGACTAGTTCTAAAGAGCGGCAAAACTATAAAATAAATCCAAACAAACAAGCTTATTTAGACTAAATGTAAGTAAAAGAAATAATATTGTAATAAAACCAAAAACAAGATGACTTAAAATTAGGATAGCCTAGTTAACAGCGTCTTGCTTTATTATTTCTGTTTTGTAAAACTGAGTGTTTTATAATTATACATATATAAATCAAAACTAATAGATGTATGATATCTATATATCGTATAAACTGTAGTAGAATGACGATAAAAGTTCTAATAAAAATCATAATATTAGGTAATCTTAGAGGTGACTTTAGATCATTAGGTTTCTGTAGCGATAGCTACTAACTTAGTATATATTTAGCTCATAAGACAAACAAGGTAGAACAACTTTACTAAGAGATTCTTTTAGTCCTGTGACTATAGTTGAGCTTAAATACCAAGTATACTATAATTTTTAAGACTGGAGACAATATAGAGTTAGATAATAATAGATATTACGTGTCTGTAATATATTGGAATGGAGCTAATAAAGTAAGAAATGTAGGTGTTGATATATAATTAATAAGTTTACTATGAAGCAATAAAGGTATTAAAACAAAAAAAAACTCAAACCATAAGTTTGAGTTTTTTTGTCATTTATAATATATTATTAAACCATCTTTACCGATATTATATTGACAGGGCATGCCTTAGCAGCCGCATCGCAACTATCAAATATAGTGTTGTCCAATGTCTTTTTGGTAAAAAAACCTTTTTTATCATCAGAATTAAGCAATACCGATTTACCATCTTTCTTAGACATCACAAAGTCATTGGGCGACAAATCGACACAATAATTACAACCTATACATTTTTTTCTCTGTAAAGTAACTACTACCATCTACGCTTGTATTTCTTCGTTTTTCACTATTTTGTATAGTTTGTCCGAAACTCTTATCCTGAAGTCAACAGGGAAAGTTATAGAATCGCCTTTAGTTGCTTTGTCTTTCTTCAAATCGTCAACTAACATTTCTTTCAATACCATTTCTTTAGCTCCTGTAGTAGGGCCTGTAACTAGTATTGTATCACCTATTGATAGGTCATAAGCCTCTATTTTGAATTGCCCTATTTTTGGTTTTGGGAAATAATGCTCTCCTTTACCCAAATAAACTTTCTTTTGAGTAGCATGCGAACCAGAACCTTTACTCCATTCTCCTAATTGCTGTCCTAGGTAATATCCACTCCAGAAACCTCTGTTGTAAACTTTTTCTAGCTCTAGCATCCATTCTATTACTTTAGCTTTATCGTAAGTGCCATCAGCTATACTATCTATAGCGTCTCTGTAACATTTTATTACTTTTGCTACATATTCAGGAGCTCTACCTCTACCTTCTATCTTCAATACTTTAACTCCAGCATCTGAAATCTGATCTAAAAAGTCAATAGTACAAAGGTCTTTAGGCGACATTATATATTCGTTGTCTAGTTCCATTACAACTCCTGTTTCTTGGTCTATAACAGTATATTTCTTTCTACAGTTTTGCTTACAAGCACCTCTGTTAGCCGAAGAGTTATGGTTATGTAAACTCATATAACATTTACCAGAAACTGCCATACAAAGAGCACCGTGCCCGAATATTTCTATCTCAACCAATTCTCCTTTAGGACCTTTTATCTGGTCTTTTTCTATCTGCTGAGTTATTTTCTTTACTTGTTGCAAACTAAGCTCTCTACTCATAACCATAGTATCAGCAAACATAGCATAAAACCTTACAGTTTCTATATTGGTTATGTTTATTTGGGTAGAAATATGTATTTCCATACCCATTTCTTTAGCTGCCATAAGCACAGCCTGATCCATAGCTATAACCGCAGTTATACCAGTTTCTTTAGCTCTTTTTAATAAAGTCTTGATTATACTCAAATCATGATCGTAGATAATAGTATTAAGAGTAAGATAAGTTCTCACATTCTTGGCTTTACATCTGCTAGAGATTTCTTCCAAATCATCTAAAGTAAAATTAATAGAGGCTCTAGCTCTCATATTTAATTGCTCTACTCCAAAATATATTGAGTCTGCTCCGTTATCTAAAGCTGCTTGCATAGATTCGAAATTCCCTGCAGGTGCCATTAATTCTATATTGTTCTTCATAATCGTATGTGCTAATTCTTAATTACACCTATTAAAGGGTAATTATTTACTCTTTGGTGGTTAGTTTTAATAATCTATCTGTCAGTTGTATTCACTAAATATACATCTGTTTTGTTCTTAAATAAATATTTTGCAAAGATTCAAAAAAAATACCGTTTTTGTATAGTTTTGAGCTATTATTTTTTAGAAGAGGTCTTATTTCAACTAATATACCTTCTCTAATGCTATATAAAACATATCATCGTCCCATTTTGTAGGGTTATTAATAATATAGGTGGAGATTTGGTTGAACGATTTTGTGTTTCTTATTATATTGTCGTAGTAATTTCTCTGTAAAGAGAAGTCAGGAAGTATCAACCTAGAGTCACGTGTCAAAACCGATTTATACGACCGTATAGCTACAGATATAGATCCTGGTTTTGGCGATATTTTAGATGTGAATTTATTTTTATCGGGGTTTGTGTGGGTATTGGTTTTTTTGGGGCGTGTTGGGGCGTTGCAATGCAAAACCATTGTAATAAAAAAAATAGGTTTCCTATGCGGAAACCTATTTTTTTATTCTGTAATTTGTATATCTACGCAAATCCTACCCAACTATATTAACAATCTTCCCAGGAACTATTATCACCTTTTTAGGTGTTCTCCCGTCCAATTGCGCTATAGTCTTCTCGTGTGCCATTACTTCTTTCTCTATCTCGTCTTTGCTTAGCGATAATGATAATTCCATAGTAAACCTCATCTTTCCGTTAAACGAAATAGGATATACTTTACTGTCTTCTACCAATTTACTTTCGTCCAATACCGGGAATTCAGTAAATGCTATACTGTCTTTATTACCCATCTTAGCCCAAAGTTCCTCTGCTATATGTGGTGCATAAGGCGATAATAATACCGATAAAGGTTCTAGTATTGCTCTCTTGTTACATTTAAGAGCTGTTAATTCATTTACAGCTATCATAAATGTACTTACCGAAGTATTAAAGGAGAAGTTACTAATATCTTCTTCTACCTTTTTGATGGTTTTATGCAATATTTTCTCTTCGTCTTTGCTTGCTGCTTCATCAGATACCGAAAATTCTCCATCGACTATATAAAGTTTCCATAGTTTCTTAAGGAAACTATAAACCCCCGATATTCCCGATGTTTGCCATGGCTTAGCTTGCTCCAATGGTCCTAAGAACATCTCGAACAACCTAAGTGCATCTGCTCCGTATTGCTGACATATTATATCAGGATTTACTACATTGTATTTAGACTTCGACATCTTCTCTACCTCGTGTCCAACTATGTATTTACCGTCTTCTAATACGAATTCTGCGTCTTTATAGTCTGCTCTCCAGTTTTTGAAGGCTTCAGTATCTAGCTCGCTCGATGAGTTTACTATATTTACATCTACGTGTATTGCTGCGGTTTTATAATCCTTCTTTAATCCTTTCGATACGTATTTGTTTGTTCCTTCTATTCTATAAACAAATGCCGAAGTACCCAATATCATCCCTTGGTTTATTAACTTCTTAGCAAACTCATCCTTAGGAACCAAATCTAAATCGAACAAGAACTTTTGCCAAAATCTTGCATATAATAAGTGACCAGTAGCATGCTCCGATCCTCCTATATACAAGTCAATATCTTGCCAATAATCCGAAGCCTCTTTGCTAACAAACTCACCATTGTTGTCAGAGTCCATATAACGGTTAAAATACCAAGACGAACCTGCCCAACCAGGCATCGTGTTTAGTTCTAATGCAAATACAGTCTCTCCGTCTATAAGAGAATTAGATACCGTTTTATTATTTACAGTATCCCAAGCCCAGTTTTCGGCATTTCCTAACGGTGGAGCTCCATCTTCGGTTGGTAAATACTTATCAACTTCGGGTAATTCTATAGGCAGATGCTTTACATCTATCATCTGAGGCATTCCGTCTTTATAATAAACAGGGAAAGGCTCTCCCCAATATCTCTGACGAGAAAACACAGCGTCTCTAAGTCTGAAATTAACCTTAGCCTCACCTATCTTTTTATCGTATATCTCTTTTAATACTAGCTTACTTGCTTTTTTGTAATTAAGCCCGTTAAGTGTATCAGAATTTTGCATAAAAGTATCTTTACCGTCGTAGGCAGCTTCAGATATATCTATAGCATTACCATCTTTATCGGCCAAAATATTAGGTATCTCTATGTCGAACTTAGTAGCAAAATCCCAATCTCTCTGATCGCCCGACGGTACTGCCATAATAGCTCCTGTACCATAACCTGCCAATACGTAATCGGCTATCCATATAGGGATAAGTTTGCCAGTAAACGGGTTGGTAGCATATGCCCCAGTAAAGCATCCAGATACATTTTTGACGTCTGCCATACGGTCTCTCTCGCTTCTCTTTGAAGTTTCGAATACATAATCCTCTATAGCTTGCTTTTGCTCTGCTGTGGTTATTTGGTTTACTAACTCGTGTTCTGGTGCCAATACCATAAACGATACTCCGTAAATAGTATCGGGTCTGGTGGTGAATACCTCTATTTTATGTTTGTTGTCTTCTGTATTGAAAGATACCAACGCTCCTTTTGATTTCCCTATCCAGTTGGTCTGAGAATCTTTCAGAGGTGCTGGCCAGTCTATAGTGTCTAAACCGCTTAGCAGTCTATCAGCATAAGCCGATATTCGCATAGACCATTGCTTCATCTTCTTACGAACCACCTCATGACCTCCTCTTTCTGACAGTCCATTAATTATCTCGTCGTTGGCAAGTACTGTTCCTAATCCAGGACACCAGTTTACCTCGGTATCCGATAGGTATGTAAGTCTATATTTTAATAATACTTGTTGTTTTTCTACCGAAGAAAAAGCCGACCAATCTGTAGCCGTAAATTCTTCTATGTCATCGTCGCAAACAGCTTTTACACTAGCGTTTCCTGCTTTTTCGAACTCCGAAACCAATATACTAATAGATTCTGCCTTGTCCGACGATTTGTTGTACCAAGAGTCGTATAGTTTGGTAAATATCCACTGAGTCCATTTGTAATAACTAGAGTCAGAAGTACGGAACTCACGAGACCAGTCAAACGAAAAACCTATTTGGTCTAGTTGCTTGCGGTAAGTAGCAATATTTGCCTTGGTAGTCTCAGCTGGGTGTTGCCCAGTTTGTATAGCATATTGCTCAGCAGGAAGCCCAAAAGAGTCGTAACCCTGAGGATGCAATACGTTAAAACCCTTATGACGCTTATAACGTGCAAATATGTCAGATGCTATATAACCAAGCGGATGACCGACGTGCAAACCTGCACCCGATGGGTAAGGAAACATATCTAATACATAGTATTTGGGTTTGTCGCTAGGTTGCTCTGCCTTGAATGTTTGGTTGTCTGCCCAGTATTTTTGCCAGTCTTTCTCTATTTGCTTAAAGTTATATTCCATATATCGTTAATTTCTTTGTCTCTGGTTATGTTTTGTTCTGTTGATGAGGGCAAATTTAAGGTATTTATTTTGGTGGCAATGCTACAGATAAGTATTATTTTTTAGAATAGGCATAATAGTTTTTACTATGTGAGTTTATAATGTTTCGGATTATATCTGTTAAATCATTAAATTGCAACTTGTTATTGTAAATAAAACAAAAGTATGAATAGAATATCACAAGTTATATTATTACTGTTTTCTGTAGCTGTTTGGTCTCAAGAAACACCTTTCGAAGAATTAATACATGAAGCAGAACGAGCTAATGGTGAAGAAGCTATTAAAAAATATGAGTTGGCATTTACCATAAAGGATGGTAAAATGTGGCAAATACATAATTTAGCTAAGTTGTATTCTTTCAAAAAAGACACTATATATGCTTTGAAATACTTGTTTTTATTATCTGAAAAAGGATACGGGAACATTGACAGGCTAGAACAATACGAATCTTACTTCTTCTTGCATAATACAAATGAATGGGCTGAAATTTTAAAAATAGTTAGAAGTAACTATTCTCATAGTATTATTGAAGTCGAAAATATGAAAATAAACCAAAAACAGATAAAACAAGATTATACAGAAAGTCTGATTAGCGAAGGATTCAATGAAAACCATAAGATATATGGGTTTTGGGACTCTTTATCTTCTAGAGGAAATGTAGATAGTCCTGAAGAATTCCCATATATGTTGATTGCCTTTTTAGATAAAGTTGGTTGGGTTGATAAAAGTTTATCTCTAGAAGGGAATCCTAACAGGTGTATGTGGATATTTATTAGAGATATTGATAGTATAGAGATAATTAAAAAGTATTTACCAGCGTATAAGAACTCTGTTGCTAAAGGAGAATCCTCAAAAGAGAATTTAATATTGTTAGAAAAGAAGATTAAAGAATTAAAAAATGAATAAAATACTACAAACCATATTACTCTTGTTCTCATTAACTATCTGTTCTCAGAGTAGTATCGATAGTCTCGTGTTGACGTATAATATAAAGTGTAAAACAGACTTAAATAGCTTGAGACTTAAAAAAGAGGTTCTTAATAATTGGGGTGTTAAGTTTGAAATAACATGGTTTTCAGACAATAGAGGTTATGAGAAACGTAATAAAATAGATGAAGAAACAAACAAAGAACTAATAAAAATTAGAGGGGTAAACTGGAAGGATATTGTAGATTTCAAAATACTTCTGATGTCTAAGGATTGGAATTTAGATTTAGATAGGTATTCTGATGTTTTGGAATTGGAGAGTTTCTACATGAGAACAGATATCCCTCCCAGTTGGACTTTTAGAATAGAAAAAGATGATTCTTTTGAATTTGAATCAACTGCTTGGTGTACATCCTTTCAAAATGAATTTGGAGAGTTATCTAGGAAATATTTAGTATCCGTTATTGAAGGTATATGTAGGTTTAAAGACAATACAATCAATTTTATTGAGGATGGTAAAGAACATATTTACGAATATGAACTTGTTTCTGATTCGTGTATTTTGTTTACTAGAAAGGAAAACTAAACTCCATGAAAGAACACTATAAAAACAGTATAATCAAATTAGTATTAGTTGTATTACTTGCTATCCAAACAACAATGATTACAAGGTTATGTTTTATTGAAGATGATTCTCATGTCCCTGTATTTTTTATTGAATCGGTTATTTTTGCAATGATAAATGTATTGATTATCATATTTAATATTACTATTGTGAAAAAATATAAGCATTATCTGCTATGTAGAATTACATTAATAATATCTCTAGTATATATCATATTATTTTTACTTCATAAAATAATATGATATATGGAAAACGTATTAATCATACTATCATCCCTCTGGGGTTTGTCCTTTATGGTTTAATTATAAATGTGTATTAATATTTCGCTCCTCTGGAGCTTTACCGTTTATTATTCAATTGCTTGCTATTGATATATCACCCCTCTGGGGTTTGTTTAATTAATACAATAAAAGCCCAGAGGGCTGACATATTCGTAGCATATATGGAATAGTATAATCATAGCCCCAGAGGAGCGACATATTCGTAGAAGGGCGGTATATTCGTAGCATATATGGAATAATATAATCATAGCCCCAGAGGGGCGACATAAACAATGTATTATCACGATAGGGTTTGTTATTAACATTTCGCTCCTCTGGAGCTTTACCGTGTGTTATTCAATTGTTTTATGTTAATATATCTTTAGTGAAAGATTGTTTTGAATCTATCTGTATTCTAAAAGAGCTCAGAATGTGAACCTAATCGGATTAGTTTTATAGTTTTTGGGTCTTCAATTTGAATCCAAATTATTAACAAATCGGGTTTTATATGACATTCCCAATTTTCTTTGAAATTACCTTTAAGTTTATGGGGTCTCATTTGTGTTGAAATACCCTCAAATCCTTTCGCTTGAAGATTTCTTAAAAAGATAGCTGTCAATTCAAAATCCTTAGAATTATTCTTTTTTAATTTCTTTATGTCTTTTTTAAAGCGTGTTGTTAATTCTAACGAGTACATTATAGGTCTTTCAAGAAAGAGTCAAGGTTATCTATTTTGGTTAAGTTTTTGTTGTTCTCGGCATCGTTTATAGCCTTTATAGTTTCTTCGTTAGGCTCACTTTCTATGTCTTTGTACAAAAGATTTTCTATATAGTTATTTAAGCTTCTTCTTTGTTTTTTAGCCTTTTCTTTGATTAGCTCTAAAAGTGAAGTGTCTATTCTAAAAGCAGTTTGTGTCTTCATAATCTATTATTGTATAAATACAAAGATACAAAATAACACAGTGTTATACAAATGTTATTGAAATTCAGCTTTAAACTCTCTACTTTTATAAGTCAAATTAGTTTTAAAATGGGTTATTTGCAATTGATATCGCTCCTATGGAGCTTTACCGTTTGTTATTCAATTGTTTTCTGTTAATATACCACCCCTCTGGGGTTTGTTTAATACAATAAAAGCCCAGAGGGCTGACATATTCGTAGTATATAATATGGGATAATATAATCATAGCCCCAGAGGGGCGACATAAATAAGTAATCAATTACAAATTCAGTTGTTTCCAAAAAGGAAACAACTCTCAAAGGCGAGAAGCAATGAATTAATTATTGATACTTCCATAGTTCTTTATCTTTCCAAAATCTTTTAGCTTCTTTACTTCCATTTTCAGAAGCTTTCTTAACCCAAATAGCAGCTTGTTTTTTTAAAGCTTTTTTTCCTAGGATTACATCAAGACCTATATTATATTGAGCTTCGGCATAACCTTGTCTAGCTGCTTTTTCAATGTTTTCGGAAGTTTCTATTGAAGAACCTTTCTAAGTTGTTTTGAGCTTCTATATGTCCTCGCTCTGCTGCTCTTTTATACCAAATAATAGCATTTAGAGAGTCTTCAAAAACATTTCCTTTGTCAAGACGATAATGGTATGTTAATCCTAAATTGTATTGAGCTTCTATATGCCCTTGTTTTGCTGCTTTTTTATACCAATACAATGCTTTTACAAGGTTTTTTACAACATTTCTATTATAGAAATAGAATCTTTTATTAAAGTTACTTGAGGTGGCTTTTTCACGGTATAAATTACCTAAATTATATTGAGCAATTACATTACCTCGTTTTGCTGCTTTTTTAAACCAATAGAAAGCTTTTTCTATATCTTTGGGAGTTCCTTCACCTCTATAGTATGCCGCTCCTAAGTTGTTTTGAGCTTCGGAATCTCTTTGTTTTGCTGCTTTTTCAAGCCAATAAAAATCTTTACCGAGGTCTTTTAAAGTGCCATTTCCTTCACTATATAAGCTAGATAGGCTATTCTGAGATTTTTCATGCCAATATAAATATTTTTCAGTGCTTTCTAAAACTCCCTTTCTTTCACTATGTAAATTATCCAAGATCTTTTGAGCAGAAGCATCTCCTTGTTTTGCTGCTTTTTGATACCAATAGAAAGCTTTTTCTGAGTCTTTTAAAGTTCCTTTACCTGTATAATACAAGGTAGCCAAGGTGTTTTGGGCTTCGGCATGTCCTTGCTCTGCTGCTTTTTTAGACGAATAAAAAGCTTTTGTATAATCTCTTAAATCTCTTTTTCCGCTACTATATAAATTAGCTAAGTTATATTGAGCGTTTACATCTCCTTGTTCTGCTGCTTTTTCGAACCAATATAAGGCTTTTGTGTAGTCTTTTGAAGTTCCTTTCCCGTAATAGTATATAGTTCCTAGAGTGTTTTTGGCAGAAGCATGTCCTTGATCTATTGCTTTTTTTAACCAATATAAGGCTTTTGTATAGTCTCTTAAAGATCTTTTTTTAGAAGAGTATATGATTCCTAAGTTGTTTTGAGCATCTACATGTCCTTGTTCTGCTGCTTTTTCATACCAGTATATTGCTTTCTTAAGGTTTTTTAAGGTTTTCCTTTTTTTAGTATGATATATAATTGCTAAGTTACATTGAGATTTTGCATGTCCTTGTTCTGCTGCTTTTACATACCAATATATTGCTTTTTCATAGTCTTTTAAAACGCCCTTTCCTTGATGAT
>JABSPL010000026.1 GCA_013215105.1 Flavobacteriaceae bacterium | reverse complement strand
AACGTTTATATTATTTATTGTTTTATCATTTTTACTGTGGTTTTCTATACAGTTTTCTAGAGAATATGAAGATACAATAAAGTATCAGTTATATTTTACTGACTTACCTGAAGATGCTCTACTTTTGAATAAATTACCCAATAATATAGAGTTTAAAGTTAGAACTACAGGTTTAAACTTGTTTAATAATAGAATAAAAACTCGTAGCATAAAGATTTCTTATAAAAAGATAAACAATGACTATTTGGATGTAAATAATAGTATTTATTTATTCAAAAATGCGATAGGAGATGGGATAGATATATTAGGGAGTTCTATAAATATTATAAAGTTTGAGTTTGAAAAAAAGATATATAAAACAGTTCCTGTTGTAGCTAAATATGATATAAAGTATAAAAAAGGATATAATTTGGTAGGTAAACCTTTGGTGATTCCCGATTCTGTAGTTATAAGTGGGGCAGAAAGAAGTATAATTAATATTTTTGAAATAAATACCGAATTAATTACTTTAGTAAATGTTTTTGAAAGCGAAAAGCATCAATTAAAATTATCTAAGATAGAGGGTGTTACTAATTCCGAGACTCAGGTGTATCTAGAATTAAATGCAGAAAAATACACGGAAGGTAGTTTTAAATTGTCTTTTGATATTTTAAATAGACCAAAAGGAGGTAGTCTAATCACATTTCCTAATAAAGTAGAACTTATATTTCAGACAAACATAAGTAATTATAATAAGGTTTCGGTAGAGGAGTTTGAAATCATATGTGATTATGAATATTCTATTAAAAATAATTTGAACTATTTGTTGCCTATAATAGTTAAGAAACCCGATAATATAAGCTTCGCCAAAATAGTGCCTGAAAGAATAGAATATTTAATACAAAAATAATGATAGTAGGATTGACAGGGGGCATAGGTAGCGGGAAAACAACGATACTTAAAATGTTCGAAAAACTAGGAGTGCCTATATATATAGCCGACGTAGAATCTAAAAAAATAATGAAAAAAGAGCCTGTGAAATCTGAAATAATAGATTTATTAGGTGATATGGCATATTTGGGAGAAGAGATAAATACAGCTTTTATTTCCGAAAAAGTATTCAATGATAAATTGATATTAAAAAAGCTCAATGAAATAATTCATCCGGCTGTACGTAAAGATTTCTTGAATTTCTCCCAAAACAGTACTTACAAATACGTTATTTATGAAACAGCAATACTTTTTGAAAGTGGGGGAGGAGAAATATGTGATAAAATAATATCAGTTATAGCTCCTGAGGAAACTAGAATAAAAAGAGTAGTTAGCAGAGATAAATGTGACGAAAAAGACGTGAAAGCAAGGATGAATAATCAAGTTTCGGATCAATATAGAATCGAAAATTCTGATTTTGTAATTAGAAATGACTCATTAGATATAGTCAAAAAGATAGTGTTCGAAATAAATGATGTTTTATTAAAAATATAATACCAACCTAAGTTTCTAAATGTCATAATAGAAATAGAATTATTTATTGCTTTAACAAGGCAAAAAATCTAAGCATAGCCTTAGCTATGGTTCCATTTTTTAACGCTGGTAAAGTGAAAAAGAAACTATATATATAGGACATATGGATGTTTAACTGGTATAAGAACTACTGTATTTATATATTTAAAAAAGGCTCCGAATATAAGTTATTTGAAGCCTTTTTTAATAGTAAGTTATATTATACGAATACCATCTTCTTCTATGGTTATTATTCTTTGCTTGTAAAGATTACCCAAACATTTTTTAAAAGCTTTTTTACTCAAACCTATTATGTTTTTAATATCCTCAGGGTCACTTTTATCATTCAATTTCAAATAACCAGAGTTTTCTTTTATTATATCTAAAACTTTAGCAGTGTTATCGTCTATATTATTTCTGTAACCTACAGGTTCTAACGATATATCAATCTTATTGTTCTCGTTTATATTTTTGATATAAGCCTCTGCAGAATCACCTATTTGTATATTACTATGTAGTTCTGAATTGAAAATAAGAGCTTTGTATTTATGGTTTACGATAACATTAAGCCCATAATCGGACTTATAATATGCCATTATACTTACTTTATCTCCTATCTGAACGTCAAAATCTTCCTTTATTATAAACTCTTCTATCTTTGTAGAGCCTACTAATTCATCTGTTTTTTCGTCTTTTAATAAGAACACAAAAGTCCATTCTCCTCTTCTTAACTCTTTATTTTGCTCGTAATAAGGTATTCTCAAAGTTTTCTGTAAACCCCAGTCAGCCATAACGTCGCCTTCTCCAATTTGCTTTATTTCCAAATAAGCAAATTGCTCTATTTCTAATAACGATTTGTAAGTTGTAGCATATCTATAATTACTGTCTTCACCGTAAATAAAAGCTTCTATATTATCATCTATAGCTAATTCTTCTTTAGCTTTTTCTTTTAAAATATATACTATATCCCCATCTTCAGATGATGCTTTATATTTATCCTCTAGAATTTCTTCTATTTTTAAGTTGTATGTTTTTCCTGTCTCCATAATCATGCAAAGATAATTATTTATTGTTATATAATGTTTTAAAATCACTTTATTGTAGAGGTTATATAATCGTAATATTTATGTCACCCATGGGTTAATACCAGCCTAAGTTACAAACAGTATGCTCCTACGGAGTTAATCACATAAAAACAAATTATTTTATTGTACAAAAACACTCCATTAATAGGTGTTAAGTAATCATTTATTTACAGAGGAGTCAATGATTTTGTCATATAAGCATGCGAATCAAAAGAAAAAGGACCTACGATAGATGATATAAAATCACTTTTGATACCACGAGTAAGTCGAAATATAAGGAAAATAAATATCCCTTGAGTATAGACCACCATTAACTTTCGGTTTAGAGTTCCGCTTACAAAAAACAAAGCAGGTCCGAAGAATAATATTGGTAATACTATATATAAGAAAGGCTGTATATAGGCCATAAGTCTGAAAGGTAATCTCCCGAAAAACCGCCTAAATTTTGCGTTCTCTTTTTATATAAATTATTCACATCTAATATTTTACTACTAAATCAAGCGATGCTTGTGTTATATCGAAAAAGTCATGCTTGATACCAAAAGTATCATTACTAGCATTATTGTATTTATATCTACAGTTACTATTTCGTTTACTATATAGTCTAGTGTAGTCGGTTTTTTTATTTCTAAATTATTCATATCGTTTATTTTTAATGGTTCGCATTATTTACTCTACAAACATATTGCTAAGTTCCCCTTATATAAAATATATGTGACCAACGAGCTTCATATAGTGATACAAAGTGTTTCTATATACATTAACCCAATTGGCAACGGTTTGACCTACTTCTATACTCAGCAAATAAGTGTTTGTTAACTTTTTGGGAATAGCCGTTTTATTGATTTATATTTTTAGGAAAGAAAAAATAAAAAGTTGTCTTAGGGGGTATTTAGATATAATTGGGTTATTTACAGTTGTTAAAAAGTTTATTTTCACTTTACAAACCAAAAAAATCAAGCATAGTTGAGTTATACTTGATTTTTTGGACTTCATAATTTCAATTATATTTATATTATGATATTCTTATTTTAATTCTAATGATTTTCCTGATAGAGTTCCTCTAGAAAACTTACCCTTTTCCCATAATAGTATTTCTCCTGATTTACCATTTTTCATATTAGAATCTATCACTATTACTTTACCATCGTATCGGGTTTCTATTTGCTTATGAGTTGTATGCCCTACTATTATATTATTTATATCGAAATGTTTTAGTAAGTCGTCTATCTGTTTGGTTGTTGCTAATTCACCTTGAAAATAACCTCTATAATAGATGGGGCCGTCGCCTCTGTGCAGATAATTACCAATATCGTTACGTTGGTTATCTAGTTCGCTTTCTATCAATTGTTGTTTGAATACTGTATTTATTTGGTTTATAGTCATGTTTTTACTTACCAAGTCAGGGTGTAAACCACCGTGAGTAAACAATATACCGTTTATTACAATGACAACAGGGCGTGTACGTAGCCAATCACCCAATACCGATCCTTTATTGAAAAGGCTATTGAAAGGTCTTTTTAAAATCGTAGCTATCTCATTATATTTATTATGTACCGATCGTAAGTTTCCGTTTAGCACCATTACATCGTGGTTACCTAGCATAACATGTAGTTTACCACCTTTTTCTTTGGCTTGTTTTTCCAAATCATATAAGAACCACAATACTTTAGTCACATCATGACCTCTGTCGAACATATCGCCTGCAACTACAAAATGTCCGTTTCCGAAACTCCATAATCCATCATTATCTATTATTTTATTACTCTTTAATAAATTTATGAGTAAATCGTATTGACCATGTATATCGCTAATAGCAGCTATTTTAAAATCCCCATTATATTTTAATTTTGTAACCTCTTTAGCTTCATATCCCCATAGTTTTGCAGTCATATCACCTAAACTTATGATTTCAGCTATATTTACATTTACTTTTTGAGTATATATTTTATTTTTAGATACCCAAGTGACAGAGTGACCTGTTTCGTCTTTCAAAATATAAGGACCATCGCTAACTCCTGTATAGGGTATATTAAGTACTTCTAATATTTCTTTTATATTTTCTTCTACAGCCATGTCTATAGCCGTATAGTTTTTCGATATTTCTAGTTTTATATTTACTTTGTTATTTAATAATACCTTTAGAGATTTTACATTTTTAGTACCTATAGCATACATAAGTGCTGTTTCATTTTTTTTATTTTGAAAGTCTATATCGGCATTGTTTTTTATTAATTCATTAACCATATCGTAGTTTTTATATGCTATAGCGTACATAAGTGGCGATATTCCGTTAGATGCAATATTAGGATTCGCACCATTTTCTAATAAGTATTTAGCAATTTTATTACTTCTATCTTTTTTTACGGCATAGCAAAGCAGCGTATAACCTTTGCTATATACTTTGTTTATATCGTTATCTTTTTCATTCAAAAATATTTTTATAGCATCAATATCTGCTTTTTTTATGTTTATATATACATCATTAGCGTCTTTACTATCATTACTAAACCGTTTACTTATCTGTTGTTTACTCAATTCTCGGGCTACATATAGGTTTATCTGTCTCCCGCTTTTCGATGTCCAAGTTCCATTAATTCCCGATTTTGATATTTTACCCAAATAACTACCTTCAGAATGTATCTCGAAGCTCAATAGAGTATCGTTTACAACTATACTTTGCATAGGGATATCGGCAACACCTTTAGAGACAGGTCCCATAAAACCATTTAGTTTACCCTGTTTAGTCTTTTCGAAACGCCAAAGTATACCTACCGATTTACTCTCGTTTATAACCATATTACCTTCCCATCCTCCTAGAATTACAGCTATATGTTTGCTGTCTGTCTTTTGAGAATAAACAGTCATACTAGACACAAAAAGTATCATTATTAGCATTATTGTATTTATGTCTATACTTACTATTTTACTAACTATATTGTTTAGTGTAGTCGGTTTTTTTATTTCTAAATTATTCATATCGTTTATTTTTAATGGTTCGTATTATATTATTAAATCAAGCAATGCTTGTGTTATATCGAAAAAGTCATACTTAATACCAAAAGTATCATTACTAGCATTATTGTATTTATATCTACATTTACTATTTCGTTTACTATATTGTCTAGTGTAGTCGGTTTTTTTATTTCTAAATTATTCATATCGTTTATTTTTAATGGTTCGTATTATTTACTCTGCAAACATATTGCGAAGTTCTCCTTATATAAAATATATGTGACCAACGAGCTTCATATAGTGATACAAAGCGTTTATTTATGTACTAACCCAATTGGTCACGGTTTGACCTGATTTTATACTCAGCAGATAAGTGTTTGTCAACTTTTTTGGAATAGCCGTTTTATTAAATTAGTTTTGGGCTATGGAGAAAATAAAAAGTAATTTAAAAAGAAAATTAACGATACTAGCTTTGGTAGTATTACTGATAGTTTACGGAACTATAGTAATGGAGTCAAAACTAGAGCTTACTGGCGCTATGTTTATGTGGTTAGCGGGTTTTGTGTTATTATATAGTATGTTTATTTGGTTTTTACGGAAAATAAACAAAATAGTAATGAGTAGGAAATTAAAAATAAAAGAGACTTGGTTTTTGTTAACGACATTAGCATTATTGTTTGCCATAGGAACTTTAGAAGGTGAATATAATAACCCTATGTTATCTGTTGTGTTTTTCTTACTATTAGTGTCAGTAGTACTTTTTTCTTATATATATAAGAAGAGTAATAAGCGTAGAGAAAAAGGTTTTGAATCTATAGAAAAGAATAAAATACAGAAAATATTGTTTTGGTATTTGTTTTTTGGAGTAGCTATATTGCTAATAGCTTTTGCAAGTCTGGAACACAATACATTACTAATGATTACTTCGTTTTTCTATTATCCTGTAATTATATTTATAGTTTTTAGATGGTTTTTCAGACAAATAAAAACTATAATAACTCTTAAAAATGAAAAAGCTAAAACAGAATTATTGCATCTTAAAAGTCAGGTAAATCCTCATTTTTTCTTTAATATGTTAAACAATTTATATGGTTTGACAGGTAGCAATCCTAAAAAGGCACAAGAACTTATATTAAAATTGTCAGATATGATGCGTTATAGTATTTATGAAGGAGAAAAAGAATTTGTCACTCTAGAAGAAGAAATGGATTATTTAGAAAACTATATTTCTCTACATAAGATGCGTTATCACAAAGATATTGACATTAAGTTCGATGCTGATATACAAGAGAATTATAAGATAATGCCATTGTTATTTATTATTTTATTAGAAAATGCTTTTAAGCATGGAGTAGAAAATCTGAGGTCTGATGCTTATGTGAACATAAATGTGGTAAGCCATAATAATAGTATACATTTTACCATAGAAAACAATTTTGACCCTGAAGAAATTGGAGATAAGCCAGGGATAGGATTAAAAAACTTAAAAAGAAGGTTAGAATTAGCATATTCAGGTAAATATTCATTGTTTTTCTCTACTAAAAATAATATTTATAAAGTTGCTCTTATTATAACTGAGCTATAATACCTGTATATTTGGTGTTATTATTAATATAAAAAACAAAAGGCATGGATTTATTTGGATCGGAATTAAACATATTACCCTACGATGGAGATACTATTTATTACGGTAGGGTAATAGATTTAGGTCTAGCTAAATATTATTACGATATATTTCTTAAAGAAATAAAATGGAAAAATGATGAAGCTATAATGTTCGGTAAACTAATATATACAAAACGTAAAGTAGCATGGTATGGTGAAAAATCTTTTAGATACACCTATAGCAATACAACCAAACAAGCATTACCTTTTACAAGCGATTTATTGAAATTAAAACAAATAATAGAACAAAAAACAGGCGAAACCTTTAACTCTTGTTTATTTAATTTGTATCATAATGGCGAAGAATCTATGGCTTGGCACAGCGATGGGGAAAAAGATTTAAAAAAAAATGGAGCTATAGCCTCGTTTAGCTTGGGTGCCAGCAGAAAATTTTCATTTAAACATAAAGAAAGCAAAAAAGTAATATCTATAAACCTCGATAAAGGTAGTTTACTAGTGATGAAAGGGACTACTCAAACAAACTGGTTACACAGACTTCCTCCTACCAAAAAAGTTAATGAACCTAGAATAAACTTAACTTTTAGAACTATTATAGAATCTGATTAATTATAGCTGTCCGACAAAAATATTTCTAAAGTATATGACTTTTTATAAAAGATATTATTT
>JABSPL010000025.1 GCA_013215105.1 Flavobacteriaceae bacterium | reverse complement strand
TTTCTGAAGATTGAATTTACTCTTAATAATATTTTTAGAATAAAATATTACGTAAGGAGATATAATATTTGGAATTATGCCGAAATCTAAAATTTAGATAAGTTAATTCTGTTAGTTTCTCAGCAAACCCTATATATAGTTATTTGGTAGATTAAAAATAGGATTTGATTTATATATATGACTCAAGTTTCGTGCCTTTTGTTTACAGTGATTTATCTATGTTTTAAATAAAATAAAACAGTATAAAATCTTAGGTAATCCTTTGATTTAGTTGTGTTTTAGTAGTCTGATGAGCGGGAATAAAAACATACTGAATGACAAAGATATATTAAAAGCTCAAGAAATAAAATCAAATTCAACTCAAAAAGCTTTATTTATATAAGGATATTTACAAATACATAAGGTATAATTGTTTTATTCAATTACTTTTGAAATCATAGAAAAGATATATAATAATTTAAATATTAAATACATGAGAAATTTGATAAACTCTCTTAAATCAAGAGTTTCTTTGACTTTGGATGAGGTAAGTCTTATAGAAAAACATTTTGAGCTTATAGATATACCTACAAATACAATTATATTGAAATCAGGGATGGTTGAGCATTATATTCATTTTGTGAGTAGTGGTATAGTAAAAGGATATCAGAATATAGACGGTAAGATTGTTGTCCAATATCTTGCTGACGACAATTCTTTTTTTACATCTTTAGATAGTTTTATGACTGAGACACCTTCTTTAGATTATTTTGAAACCGTTGTGGACTGTAGATTACTGAGGGTATCTAAGCCTGATTTTGAAATTCTCCGTAGTTATAATGATTTCTGGAGTAATCTGGTAGAGATAATAACAAATGAACATCTAAACCAAAAGATAGAACGGGTTCAAGATTTTCAAACTCTAACAGCCAAGGGACGTTATCTGAAATTTATAAAAAATAATCCTAAACTAGCCTTGAATGTTTCGATAGAAAACATGGCCTCTTTCTTGGGTATGGAACCACAGTCTCTGAGTCGTATCCGCAAGCAAGTAACTTTCTAACAAATGTTATTTTTATAATCCTGAAAGCTCCTGATATTTGTCAAAACAAATAAAACATAAAACATGAATAACGAAATATCATTAGTAACAGGAGCAAACGGACATTTAGGAAGTAACTTAGTTAGGTTATTGCTTAAGGAAGGTAAAAAAGTAAGAGCTACAGTAAGAAACCTTAACAATCAGGAGGCCTTAAAAGGATTGGATTGCGAGGTGGTTCAAGCCGATATAATAGACAAAGAATCTCTTAGAAAAGCATTTGTAGGAGTTACCAATATATATGCTGTAGGTGCTAATTTTAGTATGTGGGCCAAAAACCCTAAAGCAGAAATATATGACAACAATGTACTAGGAACACAAAATGTATTTGATATAGCAAAAGAAGTAGGAGTCAAAAACATAGTGTATATAAGTTCTGTAGCTTCTCTAGACTTTACAAAGCTACCAGCAAATGTTGATAATGGATACAATAACGATAGGAGAAACTGGTATTATAATTCCAAAAACGATTCGGATAAACTAGCTATAGAGTTGGGCAAGAAATATAAAATAAGAACGGTTGTTATTTTGCCTTCGGCTATGGTTGGGAGCGAGGCTCACAAGTTGAGTTATAGTAACAATCTGGCTTTGGAAGTGTTAAAAGGTAATATACCGATAGATACAAATATATCTTTGAACTGGGTAGATGTAAAAGATGTAGCAATGGGGACTTACAAAGCTATGCAAAAAGGTAGAGACGGACAACGTTATATATTGGCTAATGAGGTTCATACAGGTTTGCAAGAAACCGTAAAAATAGCTGCAGAATTATATCCTGAATTAAAACTAAAGATACCTAAGAAGGTGCCAAAATGTTTATTGTACTCAATAGTAGGGCTTATGGAATTCAGTAGTAAAATTACAGGTAAAGAACCATTGTTACAACGTCATTTTATAGATATGTTCTATGGACTTAACCAGGATTATAATATAAGCAAATCGAGAAATGAATTAGACTTCAACCCTAAATCGTCTAAACAAGCACTTACAGAAGCTTTTGAATATTTGAAAGATAGGGTTCGGTTATAATCAAACTCTATAAAATAAACTTTACACCCTTTTTAGGATAGTGTCAAAAGCTACTATTTATATAGTGGCTTTTTTTGAATTCATAGGCTATACATTATAAGTACATCTGTAGTTGTAAGTAATGTGATTAATATTTATGCTTTTCCGGAAAAGCATAAGTTTAATAGTATAATACTAAAGCGAAACTGATACGCCAAGTACAAATATAGTCATTACTAACATTATTGTATTTATGTCTACGTTTGATACTTCTTTTACTACACTACTTAATATTCCCGATACTCTAACGTTTAAATTATTCATAATTTTTATTTTTTAATGATTGTTATTAACTATTTATACTGCAAATATAGAACTAAGTCAGAGCTATATAAAAGATATGTGATGAACTGTCGGTTTATGATGACATAACGTATTAATTAGGGTGTAAATAAGTTTTATCTCTATTATATATGTATTCATATACTATAAGTAGCTGTTCATCATTTTTTGGGAATGAATATTTTATTGAATTAGTTTAGGTTCTTGTAAAATCAATAGATTAACTTAAATAATAAACAGATAGAGAACCTAATACCAACCTAAGTATGCAAAGTAGTATATTTAAAAGCATCATTAAATAGCCTATGATGTGTTGTCTCTTTTATTATTTTAGATACAAATTCATATAGCCAATTCTTTACGTTTTCTATATTTCCAAAAGCTTTATTTTTATAATGTTGCTTTATGTATTCCCATATTTTTTCAGACGGATTTAATTCAGGATTATATAGAGGTATTCTAATGAGCTTAATATTTTTAGGTATTTTAAAGTTTTTTATATAATGAAACCCCGCATTATCTATGACTATAATTTTAAATTCTTCTGGTTTATGTTTTGAAAAACACACTAGATAATTATGAAACATTTAGCTAGTAGCCCCATCTATTTCTGAAATAAAAGAATCTCCGTTTATAGGAGAAAAACTATCATATATATACGTGTTTTTAAAAGCGTGTTGATATTTAACTATAGGCTTAACTCCTCTTGCTGTAAGGTGTTTTCCTAGGTGAGTCTTAATCCAAATCTGCTTTCGTCTTTAGAATATCTTAAAAAGCTAAAATTTTATAATTAGAAAGAGAAATATCTATTTTTTGATTACATTTATAGGCGCAACATTACTTAGAATACTATAACTCAAATTTAATCTATATATAAATTAAATCCAAAACCGATAGATGCTGTGTCAAAATAAGTAACCTTTCTACTTTTAAAACCAGTCAAAATATCAGTTAAATTACGTCCTGTTTCAATGTAGAAGCCTATTTTTTTATATCCTAAAAACTTGTAAGAGTTCATCCAAAGAAGTTCAGAACGAAAATAGAATCTATAAGTAATGTTTGTACTAAATAGGTAATAATATCTATTGTCATAACCGTTGTTTAAGCTATTGTATTCATTTCCCATTATATAGCTAATTTGAGCACCATAGTTTATAATACTCCAATTAAAGTTTTTATTTATGATAATAGGGTTTATTATTTGGAACTCATGAGCCAATGTAATTATTGTAGAACTACTACCAGCCAAGTTTTTGGGTACTAATCCCAAAGATAAATTAACTCTTACCTTTTGATTGTCTTTATAAAAATATCCACCTCCAAAACTCAAAAAACCAATATTACCTGCATATTGTAAAGAAAAATAATCAGGTAAAAGTATAGGTCTTTTATATGGTATACTATTATCTTTTGAATTTAAATCATTACTAGTTTGAGCTACAGTTATATTATTATTTAATATTATAAGTGATAATATTAAAATGATTATACTTTTCGTTTCACCCATGATAATTTACCTGTATTAGAAATAGTTATTAAGAAATATGCTTTATCGGTAGTGTTGTCTACACCTAAGGTCATAATTGATTTATTGTCAAAAGGGGTGTATTCTTTATACTTATGACCGTGTCCATGAAGCATAGCTAATATATAATCTTTGTCTTTAAATAGATTATTGATATATTCAAAAGCACGTTGGTCTAAGTCACTATTTTGATTTCTTATACCCACATGAGAAGTGATTATAATCTTATCGAATTCAGAATATTCATCCTTAGATGTCTCTTCTTTAAGCCATAATAAATCAGGAATAGTGCCATCGAATTGATATTCCCTGGAATTTGTGTTAAGTATTATGAATTTTATACGTTTATATATAAAAGAGAAATTTGTAGTGCCGTACATTTCTTTATACATCTGTTTTCCAGTACCTAAACAATCATGATTTCCAATAATAGTTATAAAGGGTTTGTTGAATTTCTTAAAAATATCTAATCCTATTTTGTATTCTGTACTTGAGCCAAACTCAGTTATATCACCAGCTATCAAGACAAAATCTACATCTTGTTTGTTTATATCTGAAACTATAGGGTATAAAGGATCAAAATTGTTTTGATTATCAGCTATCAATGCTATCTTGAAAATGCCTCTATCAATAGAGTTGTTTATGTTGATTATCTTTTCTAAATTCTTGTTGTTTATGTTCTTTTGTGATGAAGAAAGTCTTATCTCGTAAGGAGAATA
Organism: Flavobacteriaceae bacterium; assembly: GCA_013215105.1. Lineage (GTDB taxonomy): Bacteria > Bacteroidota > Bacteroidia > Flavobacteriales > Flavobacteriaceae > DT-33. Next base: position 461 of record JABSPL010000025.1, on the reverse strand, counting down.
CTGAAGTTTGTCGCATTGTGTATTTATTATTAATATAAGTATTATAAATGTCTTTTTCATACTGTGTATTTATTATTAATAGAAGTATTATAAATATCTTTTTCATACTGTGGATTTTTCTGTAATCGCTTGATTATAAAGATGCAAGATATAATAATTATTTATTGTTAACAAATTCTTTACTATGTAAAATATCTAATTATGAGTATTTTCTAGGTAAAACACTTGTCATTTATGGGTATATCCACAACCACCCAGCCATCCTGATAAACCCACACAAAGAAACCCTAATCACAACCCACCATCCCTCAGTCAATTAAAAAGGAATCAAAAAATAATAAAAAAAACTTTCACATTTTCCATTGTCAATCCAGAAAAGCATCGTAGTTTTGCACCCGCAAAACAACTGATGTTAATCAAACAACAAAAGGCGTTAAGTTCTTATAAATACTGACTGAAAC
>JABSPL010000024.1 GCA_013215105.1 Flavobacteriaceae bacterium | reverse complement strand
TTTCTGAAGATTGAATTTACTCTTAATAATATTTTTAGAATAAAATATTACGTAAGGAGATATAATATTTGGAATTATGCCGAAATCTAAAATTTAGATAAGTTAATTCTGTTAGTTTCTCAGCAAACCCTATATATAGTTTCATTTTGTTACAAAACACGAGTATTTACGTCTTAAGTATAATGCATCTGTTTTGGTGTTAATTTTAAAACTTTATAAATGAAGAAAAACATATTAATAGTAATATTTTTTATATTTACAATAGGCCTATCCTCTCAAGAAATGAAATTTGATGTTGTATTTTCGGAAAATTATGCAATATTAGATTTTTTACAACATTTATCTCCTAACTATCCTAGTAATTCGTTTAAGGATAATTTCGAAAATTCTAAATATAATAATTCTGAATACAACGAACTGATAAACGAATTCAATAAAATAAATTATTTTTATTGGTACAATTTCCCTCAATATCCATATGGTAATAAGATAGAAGGAGGCACCTATTTTATATTGGCTAGAAATTTAATAGAAAGTGATAATTTGGAAGAGTTCAAAATTAAATCGTTTGGAATAATACCCAATTCTGACTTAAATAGGCTATACAATATATTATACGAATTTAAAAAAGTGTATCTAGAAACTATATATAAGCCTTCTGAAATAAAATTCAAAAGACAATTAAAAGAAGTCAGAAAGTTGATAAAAACGGTAGATATAAACAGTTTATTTAATCACACTAAGTATTTTCATAAATCTGTATGGGACAATTCTATACCTTTTGTAATAAGCCTTTTTCCTATACCTTCACCTAGAAGTAAAGGTTTTACTGCTACTGCTTTTTACAATCAAGCTATAGGAGGAATACCTCAAGGGCTTACTGATTACAATAAGCTTTTAGGCGTAATGTTTCATGAGGCATTTCATATTTTGTACGACGAACAGCCTTTAGGTGTAAAAAAGGAGATCGATAAATGGTTTGAAAACAGCATGTCGAATAATAAAATATATGCTAAATTACTGTTTAACGAATCTATAACAACATCGTTAGCAAATGGTTATTTATATAGAAAATTTTCTGGTAATTTACCAAAAGAAGCTTGGTATAATAATGAATATATAGCCAATATGGCACAAGAAATGTTTCCTCTTGTGGAAAACTATATGGATAACAATAAGCAAATAGATAAAGAATTTATTTATGAATATATAAAAATATTAGATGTTAAATTCCCACAATGGATTACTGAAATAAACCATGTAATGATGCAAAGGTATATAGTGACTCAGAGTAAAGAGACATATTCTGAAATACGTAAAAAATACAGGTATTATAATATAAGTGAATCAAGTAATAAGCTGAATACTCTTACTTTAGAGAAAGTAAAAAAACACCCTATAACGAAGATAATAGTTATCGAAAAAGATAATAAAGATAAATTAGAACTTATAAAAAGTAGTTTTAATGAATTAAAAAACTGGGAATATAACTCTTCTAAAAGTTTCAGTTACACCAAGCTATTGGATGATAAAACCTATATTATAATTTTAAACTCTAAGAATAATGATGTTTCTGAATTATTGAATAGTATAAATCTTAAACAGTAATAGAGTAGATTGTTATAAATATAATTTACAAACATAATAGGCAGTTGTTTACAAAACGGAAACAACTGCCTATTATTACTATATAAGTAGATTAACTCATTATATGTTTTCTTATACCATATAAAAAACACATCTACGGCATTACCACTAAATGATATATATTACTTAGTCTCGAGTATATTTTTAATAATTTCTCTAGTTTCTTCTAAGTGATATTTAACTATCCCATTGTTATACTTAGATAGACTATTTTTTATCGAGTTACTTATGGCATATAATTCATGTCTCGATACTGAACTGATATCAGAACGGTTGTCCGAATCTTTATTTATCAGCTTAATAAGAGCTTCCACATGTGATCTTTGCAAATTCCTTCTATAAGTATCTATATGTTTTTTATCTTTTAATTCACTCCATATTGACTCTCTTAGGCTTTCGAACATGCTAACCATAGTATAAGCCTGATTACCATTTTGAGCTTCATTGTTTACCATTCTGTCCAATCTATCTTTTCTGAGTAAGCGAGACAATAGTCTATTTTGCATTTTACCTATTTTTTCGACAGAACCACTATGGCTTATATTTTTTATAATGTCTTTATTCAATAGCCAGTTAGGAGTAGTAAATGCGTTTTCATTAAGGAAGCTCATAGATTCTATTTGCTTATCCTTAGGCATATTGGTATAGCTATATCCTTGCTGGTCGGTAGTTTTTATCAATTCGTAAACACCTCCTATATTGGTAATTACATGCCCTACATACATAGACCAAACATTTATAAGTTCACCGTATAACTCTTTCAGATCACCATATCCTTCTCCTTTGGTAGCGGTCCATTTATTAAGGTTCTTAGCTACTATTTTCAGGTTAGACAGTCCATATGTACTAGCAAGCACAGAGTCATCTCCTACACATTCGGTTTGCGAGCTAGGGTCGTAAGAGTTTCTACCTCCGAACAGATATTTAGGATCTTCAGCTTTGTCGGTTATCCACTTACTAAGTTCTGATTTTTCTTGCTCTGGCTTGTCAATTCCATCTATATATCTATATCCCCAATTAATAGAATAACTATCGTAAGGGCCTAACATCCTTACCCATCTCACGCCTTTATCTCCAGGTTGAGCCACATAATTGTATCGGGTATAATCCATTATAGTAGTTGCCAATCCCCACTTTTGAGTAAAAGTAGCAGAGCGTAACGAGTCGGTAGGGTAGGCGTAACTAGCCTTCATATTGTGAGGAAGCCCCAAGGTGTGCCCTACTTCGTGAGAGATAACTCTTCTCATCATTTCTCCTATTTTATCCTCAGGAGTATTTAGGCTACGTGCATCTTTGTTGGCAGCACCAGTTTCTATCAGATATCTGTTTCGGTACGACCTAAGATGGTTGTGATACCATATAATATCACTTTCTATTATCTGACCAGAACGAGGGTCTACAACACTAGGTCCTATAGCATTTCGGGTAGTCGATGCCACATATCGTATTGTAGAATATCGAGAATCCTCGGGGCTCCAGTCAGGGTCTTCTTCTTTTGTAGGAGCATCTTTGGCTATTATAGCATTTTTGAAACCCGCAGCTTCGAAAGCTACTTGCCAATCTTCTACTCCTTGCCTAAAATATTTTCTCCATTTCTTAGGAGTAGCAGGGTCCAGATAGTAAACTATAGGTTCTTTAGGCTCTGTTAATTCTCCTCTAGCATAAGCTTCAGGATTCTTAGGTTCTAGCTTCCATCTTTTGATATATGTTTTTTTGTCTGACTTTAAAGCTTCTGATCCATAATCGATATTACTTACTGTAAACCACCCAACACGTTTGTCGTGCAGCCTAGCAGTCATAGGTTTTTCTGGTAACAAATACATAGATTGACTCATTTCCAAAGAAATGGTCGAAGATTTGGCATTAGAAGGAGGCTTACTAGCGCTGAAAGTCATATCGTGCCTTACTTCTATATTAGAAGGATAGCTAGATATTCGGTTGATAAAACTTCTCTTAGTATCTAATTTCTTTACAGCATATTGCTTTCTTAACCTCTGAGACAAACCACCAATAGAAGGTATATCTGTCATAAATAACTTACTAACTTCTATCACTATTGAAGCAGAATTTTCGTTAAAAGCAACAATATCGAAAGCATGTATTATAGGCTGATAGTTGTTGTTGCTTACCGATATAGATATTGGTAAACTATCGTTAGCTACACTAGTATACGATACTGACCTTAGAACTATTTTGTTTCTTATCCTACTCCATCTTACCAATTGTTCATTGGTCTTAGAGCCTGCATTAAGATATCCTCCTCCCAGTTCGGCAGCTATCTTAGATATTCTACTTACCAAAAGCATATCTCTACCCAATAAGTTGGTAGGTATTTCATAGTAAAATTTATCCTCCTCATCGCTTTGATGAACCGTAAAGAGACCTTCGTCCGAAGATAGTTTGTCTGTTATAACTTCACTGTACTTTTTTATCTTATTTTTACTTGACTTTTCCTTTTTTTGCTGGGCAAAACCAGTGTTAAATATAAAGCCAAATATCAATATAAGTAGGCCTATATTAATTCGTTTGTATTGCATATGTTTAGTTGTATTTAGTTGTATTTGATTTATAATGATAATGTTAAATATAAATAACTCTACTTATGTTTATAAATATATATTTGGTAGTTTAGCTACAATTACACTTCACATCATCATTACTTATTTTTATTTCAGCTAATATATTCATAAAATACTTATTTTAAAGTTTTACCTCTTATTTATTTTACCTACCTAATTTATATGTTTTGTCTAAATTAAAGTAATATATAGTTACAGGTTTAATAAATATAATGAATAGAGTTATTGTGATTTTAAACGAAGCTTAGGTGTATTACTGGCTAGTTATATTCGGTACTGTTGTTCTAATCATGAATGATGTTGCTCTAATATTAAAACATAAAACTTATACGCTGTTGCGAGCCCTATACGTCATTGCGAGGCACGAAGCAATCTACACAAACGGTTTCGCACCTACGGAGCTTTATTGGCAACGCATGTAATAATTCTATTAATATATCATCCCTCTGAGGTTCTACCATATTAGTGTGTAATGAGTAGTTTTTATAGAATAAACCAGGAGTCATTACTATTGAATATATACAAAAAACAGCCGTATTTTATCATCATAAAATACGGCTGTTTACATCTATTTAATACTAATACACAATCACCTATTTAACCTCAACTTCAACAGTATTATCATAAACATTTTTATCTGATCTAGTTATATAAGGATCCACAGATATATGTGTAGGTAACTGATCTACTACAATCACCAACTCTGTATTTTCTTTGTTTATATTATGATGTTTGTAGTATATAAAATCTTTATTACTCTTTACCTCATTGGGAGATTTTGTTAGTAAAGCTATTCTTATTGGTTCGTTTATGCTTACATCTTTTAACTCACCACTTTCTTGCATTTCGCCACGTTTAGCTTTTACTTGTATTGTTATTTCATACTTTCCATTATCTAGTTTTTTGTATGAATGATCACCTATAGACAAATCGTAAATTATAACACGTTTGAACCAATCGTCGATCAGAGATTTGTATTGAGGAGCTATAGAATAAAGTTCATCTAAGAAGTCTAAAGAAGTAGCTTTAACATCTTTGTTTTCTCCGTATTTGATTATAATATTGTTCATAGCTATGTTTACATTGTCTTCTCCCATCAGGTCGTTAAGAGCAAGCATTACATTAAGCATTTTCCCATAAGCCAAGTAATTCTGTCCATCTTCCATGTATATTGCAGGTTCTGGCTCGTTGGCATAAGCACTACCTCTGTTGTAACGGTAATTAGCCGATTCGCTAAGTTGCCATACAAAACCTTTTCCGTACATTTTATCTAGTACTAAAGCTTCGGTATATTTGGCAAAACCTTCTATAAACAAAGCAGCTCCCTGGGTAGTTTTTGGCAATAACATATGTCCCCACCATTGGTGAGCCACCTCGTGAATAGTTCTTTTGGCTACCAAATCGAAAGAAGAAATATCTCTAACATCGGACAAATAAAGTCTATCCTCGACCATAGATATAACGCCTGGGTGGGCAAAACCTCCGAATCCCCAATGCGATGGTATCTCGGCTATACGTAGGTAATCGAAAGGATAATCTCCAAAATTGCTTATACAATATTCCAAAGCTTCTTTAGCACTTTCGGCTATTCTGTCTATATTATAATCATGGTTTTCATGGTAATATTGTTCTATACTTATGTTCTTGTAAGTATCCTTTTTAACCTTATATTCTGCGGAAAAATATGCAGATGAAGGCACTACTTCTTTGGTTTCTTTATAATGATAATAGTTTCTATCTTCAGCCTTCCATTGCTTTATAAGTTTACCCGTAGAAATAGCTATCTGGTCATTTTCGGTAGAAATAACAGTTTCGAAAGTAGCTTTTACTATACCATTTTTATAAGCTTCAAGATGACTTTCTTCTATTGCCTCCTCTATAAGTTCGGGTAATCCACGTTTTTTACGTTCTATATTATCTTGTATTTCCATAGAAGAATTATAACCTAACCTCGGATTATAGTCACGGTAACCTATATAAGTTCCGTTGGCTACAATAGCTTTTTCGGAAGCATATATTTTAGATTTTCTGGCTATAGTAAAGTTCATTTCTAGTACTTCATTAGGCTTTATAGCAGGGTCGAATTCATATAAATAAACATCTAGAATGGTATCCTTATCTATTAGATTACCTCTATTGAAACTGAAATAGCTTAGTTTTGCGAGGTCCTTACCGTCAACTAATATTTTATAAATAGGATTATTACTAGTGTTTTTCATCTTATAAGAAGCCTCCATAGTATACCCATTAGATGAAGGATATAAATCTACTTTTGTATTTATATCTACAGGGTACAATCTATCTAAATCTTTATATGATGAATATTTACGTTCATATTTCTCTTTAACATCTAGTTTTTCGGTAACAGTTTTGTAACCATCTGCTTTGGTATTATAATACACATTACTAGCACTTGCTACGAACAGTAAAACAAGAACAGATATTATAGCAATTTGCTTTTTGGACCAATTATTAACTAGTTGATTCAGTTTAACTTTCCATGAAGAAACAAGTCCACGCTGTAGTAATTTGAAAGATATAAGTATAAGAATAAATCCTAAGGATATCCAGTACATACTAAAGTCGTTAAAAGCTTTTACCATAGTCGAGAAACCATTCATATTGGTGTATCCAAGTTTCGGAATAATTCCTAATCGCAACATAGGATGATGTATACCTATATACCCAGAGTTAGAGCCAAACAGGAATATAACTATACCAATCACTATCATTCCTAAGTATTTGTTAGAAACTATACTTTGAACAAAAACTGCCAATATTGCATAAAACACAAGGCTTATTCCTAATTGATAGAACATATATAGGTACAAATGAAGGTCTAAATCGGTATAACCTGCCGTTATTTGAAAACCTAGAGCTATGATTATAGAAGATACAATCAGCATAGCAGGCAAGGTGAACAAGCTAATAAGGTTAGACATAAAGAAAGATGAATTAGAAGCAGGAGTTACGTCTATAATTTCGTTAAAATCGTTAGAACGAGAACGCCAAACTAACTCTCCACTAAAGAAAATAATTAACATTACAGAAAACAGAGGTAACTGAGCAGATATGTATTTTATAAGAATATCGGTACTTGGGTATAGGCTATCTCCATAATCTCCATTTCCGTATATTCCAGAATTTAGATCCATAAATATAAGAAACACCCACATAGCCATAAGAACCATAAAAGGTATGCTCCTTGTTATATATCTGAGGTTTCCTTTTACCAGAGAGAAAAATGCTTTACGGTCAGATGTATTGTTTATAGTAACTTTTACTGGTTTATAAGTACTTGAAACACTAGTAAGTTCTACTGTTTTCTTGGTTTTTTTAATCTTTTGGTTAGCTTCTTTGAAAGAAAATATTTTATAAACCACTCCTAAGATCAATGTAGCTATAGCAATCCATAATAACCTGTTCCAAAGCATAAGTCCTGAAAGCGAAAGTAGTTCTGTATTTTTTTGGAAAGGAAGCATCAGATCGGTCTGCTGAAAAAAGGCAATAATACCAAAAGGATCGAGCAACGAGCCCATGAGTATTGTTTCGGGAGTAGAAGGCGATGAACCTGCCATCAGAGGAGAGTTTAGCGATGCTGAAACTATCATATATACTATATACATTCCTACTCCGCCTATATAAGTAGCTATATTGTTTTTGGTAAGTATACTGATAGAAAATATGATAACAGAACATACAAATACATTGGGGATTACAAGAATAAGCCAAGGCATTATGTACGACATTATATTAAAATCGCCTATACGTTCTGGGTCTAATCCCGAAAAGGTAATACTAAGATAGTAACCTAAAAAGAAAGGCATAAAGGCAATAACTCCAAATATAAACACTCCAAAGAAGCGACTCAAAAAGAATTGATGTTTCTTGATGGATGTACTATAAATAATACTTTCTACATTATGGCTTTTGTCTCTTAGTACTGCATTGATAGAAAATAATATAACAACAAAAAGAGCTCCCAAGGTCATTATGGAAGTGTAATAACTTATCTGATATGGAGAGTTGAAGTCTAGCCCAGCAGTTGCATAAGCTTGGTTTCCTAATAACAATCCATAACATAGTAATATAAAAGACACTATCAACAAAGAACGCTGTTTACGTTGGTAAAAGAATTCGAATTTTATTAAGTTTTTAAACATGATTTTGATTTTTAATAGTTTTAAAAAAATTATTTTACAGTAGATGTAAAATACACATCTTCAAGGTTAGGTTTAGCAGATTCAAAACCTTCAGAAGGTTTAGTTTCGGATAATACTCTTAGTTGAGTTTTACCAGATATCAGCTTAGTAGAAATAACATTGTAACTATTAACATGTTTTTCTATTTCGGTTTTAGAAATAGTTTTAGTCCATATTTGGTTTTCTAGACTAGCTACCAACTCCAAAGGGTTACCTTCTTTTACTATTTCTCCTTTGTCTAGTATTGCCATTTTGGAACACAATCCGTAAACATCTTCGACTATGTGAGTAGACAATATTACTATTACGTTCTCGCCTATTTCGCTTAGTAAATTCAAGAATCTGTTTCTTTCTTCGGGGTCTAAACCTGCCGTTGGCTCGTCTACTATCACCAGTTTAGGGTTAGCAAGTAATGCCTGAGCTATCCCGAAACGTTGTTTCATTCCTCCAGAGTAACTGTGAACATCTTTTTTGCGATGCTGATACAAGTTTGTTTGGTGTAACAAAGCGTCTACTTGTTCTTTTCTGTCTTTATCGTTGATAACGCCTTTAAGTACTGCAATATGGTTTAACATTTTTTCGGCAGATACTTTAGGGTACACACCAAATTGTTGAGGCAAATAACCTAAATGCTTACGAATATGATCGGGTTTGTTTATTATATCCAAGTTATTAAAAGTTATAGCTCCTTCGCTAGGTTCTTGCAAAGTAGCTATAGTACGCATAAGCGACGACTTCCCTGCTCCGTTTGCTCCTAGTAAACCAAACATTCCGTTTGTTATTTTCAGAGATACATTGTTTAATGCTTTAGTACCGTTAGCATATATTTTTGATAGGTTTTCTATTTGTAATTCGTTCATTTGGTATGTGTTTATATTATACATGGTAAATGTAAGGGCAACGCAAACCTTATTATAATATTAATGATAATCGGTATGGTAATAGGGGTAGATATACTTGTAATATAGGTGTATTGTGGTTGGAGTGGAAAATGGGTGTGTTAGAGGTGGAAATCTGGGTGTTGAGCGTGGAAGTGGAGTGATGTTTGGGGGCGAATGCGATTCTCCCGTGCTATGGTTTTGTTTGAGTGGGTGAGGGTTTTAATTATGGCAAATTAGCCATAATTAAAAATTAAGTTAGTTTAAATGTTTGAAAAATAAGACTTATATTAGTGACTTAATTTATAAATTACAGACTAGACTCTAATATCATTACAATGACAAAACATAAAACAATAAAAGTCCAAGGTAGAGAGATAGCAATTATATCTGTCAATAATAATGATTTTATTTCATTAACAGATATGATTCGTGATATAGAAAACGGATTAGTACTTATAGAAAAATGGTTGAGAAACAAAAATACAATAGAGTTTTTAGGTATTTGGGAGGAAATATATAATCCTCTTTTTAATTCCCTCGAATTCGGGGGAATTAAAAATGAAGCTGGTTTGAATAGGTTTACTTTATCGGTAAAGCAATGGGTAAACAAAACAAATTCTATAGGAATTGTAGCCAAAGCAGGTAGATATGGCGGAACGTATGCACATAAAGATATTGCTTTTGAATTTGCTTCTTGGATTTCTCCAAAGTTTAAAATTTTCTTAATAACTCAAGTTTCGCAGTACCTTCAGACATCTTAAACAAGGGTTAATAAGCTAGTTTTAAACCTTCCTTGTTTTGTCTTAAAAAACTAAATTCCTCACAATTACTTATAATTTTAGATGTAATACCTACTAAATCAA
>JABSPL010000023.1 GCA_013215105.1 Flavobacteriaceae bacterium | reverse complement strand
TCAGGGTCATAGAGACCCTGAAATGCAACCATCGGTTCAAAAATCACCTTTGGAAGCGTCTTGCGATAGCTAATTTAGTGATATTTTCACTATATTTGAAAAGAAAAAGAATTTTGTCCGATTAATAGGGGACTAGACCACAAGCTACAGAAAGAGGTATTGAAATATACAACCAGCTAATCGGAGAGAATGAAATAATAATTATTATTGAAGAATGGGAAGATAGTTGGATAAAAACGGAAGAAGGCAAAGTAAAAGAAAATCACTTACACAAACTCTTAAAAAGTCAAGACATAAAAAGAATCAAAGGACCATTCGAACAGACTTATTACGAAGAAGATTCTAATGGAAATAAGATTGAGAGAATTTTTGAAGATAAATTAGAATGTGATTTATCTATCGGGAAAGTTATTCTATCTATAAATGAAATTAAAGCAATCATAAAAGGTATTGCTTCATTAGAAATGGGTGGAGAAAATTTCATAACCCAAAGAGTATATTTCTTTTGCCCAAAAAACAATACTGGATTCAATATATATGATGATAGAGGCTGTGATATATGGTCTAAATCCATAAAAGAACTAAAACCAATTTATAAAGATTTAAATTCTTGGATTTTAGATTATAACCGAAATGAAATTGATGAAATGTTTAAAACTGAGAAAACTGCATAGAATCGAGTAGATGGCTCCGCTCCTAACTAGGAACGGAGTGCACCTCTCACACCACCGTACATACGGGTCTCGTATACGGCGGTTCACCAAATTGTAATCTGCTTATTATTAATATAATCAACCAAAGGTTTATATCCTTTTCGTTTAAGTCTAGCTTTAGTTATAGTAGTTTTCAATATAGGACTTTGAGCAACTGCCCAGCCTCCCTTTATTCACTACTTTATTATTTTAGAGGTATTCATGAGTTCGTTCCTCGGTCCGTGTTCTGCTCCAAGGGAAAGCTTGCCCTTTTTCTACACCTAAATGTATAAGGTTATTTCATTTCTAGTGTGTTTGAGTCAACAATACGTCATTGCGAGTAAGGAACGAGCGAAGCAATCTATTGGGATTGCCTTACGAGGCACGAAGTAATCTCTCGCTGGTGGCGTACAAGGTTCGCAATGACGGAAGGATGAATCCTCGCAATGATATATGATACCCCTTAATGAATAAAAAACTGTATGTTTTTTGGGTGTTCATGTTCTGAGTAACTTTAATAAAAACTTGTTTTATGTAAACGAAACTCCATTAGTAAGTGATGCCTTCAAAAAATACTCGTAGTATTTCAGTGCTTAAAATCGCAATAAAAACTTTTGCTTGAGGAGGAACGACGAGTTAAGTTTTTATCGATTTTAAGTGCTAGAAATAGAGACTATTTTTTAACAGGCTAGATTTTTTTCTTAGTTTTTTCAGCGATGGAAAAAAGTAAAAGAAGGCTTGTATAATCCAATTGTTTTCGCTTATTTTGATAAGTATTATAATCTGTATGGAATTACATGTGAGAAACTGTGTGTAAGTACACTCGCAGTATTTTATCAGAATGTATGTAAACAGGTAAAATTACTAAGCCAATAACCATGCATATAATCCATGGGGAAGTAGATTAGCAGTGGAGTTCGGTTATACTAATGACGTTCGGTTTATGAATGAAGTTCAGCTCTCCGAAGCCCCTACGTCGTATATGCTAGCCGATCTATGCATTTATTACAATGTTACTAACAATTAAAAAAAAATAAACCATGACAAAAACGTATTTTATTTTAATATTTGTATTAGCTCTATTTTTAAATGGGTGCAATACTAAAAAAAAGAGCCCAAAAGGCAATGATTCACCAACTATAGTAAGTCCCTATTTTGGACAAAAGCCCCCAAGCTTAATTCCTGAAATTTTTGCGCCTGGTATTGTTTCAATCAATGGAAGAGGTGAAGGTAGTATTTCGTTTTCTCCTGATTTGGATGAAGTATATTTCGGAGTATTTAAAGAAGGCGGAGATCCAAGTGTATATTTTTCAAAACTCGAAGACAAAAAATGGACAAATCCTAAAAAAGTAAATTTTACAAAAGACAAAAAAGTTGGAGAATTGCATCCTTTTGTCAGTTCTAATGGTAAAAAGATTTATTTTACCGCTTACGATTCTGATTTTGAGAACGGTAAAATTTGGTATGTAAACCGTTTAGAGAATTCCTGGAGCGATGCAATACAACTTGATTCACCTATAAATGATGATGAAGTTTTTTATCCGAATCAAGACAAAAATGGAGGTCTTTTTTATTTTAATATTTCAAAACGAAAAACGTATTATGCTCCCAATAAAAATGGTGAATTTCCCGAAGCACACGAAGTTGAAATTGAATTTGGTGTTCACGCTTTTATTTCCCCATCTCAAGATTTTTTAGTGTCAAATACTCGAAACAGAGAAGATGCTCAAAGAAATGACAGCGATATTTATGTCTGTTTTAAGAAGGAAAACGGAACATGGTCAAAACCAATTAACCTTGGAAATGAAGTAAATTCTAATTTTGGCGAAACAAGCCCGAGTATCACTCCAGATGGTAAATATTTATTTTTTAGTCGATATAACGAAGAAGGTGGAC
>JABSPL010000224.1 GCA_013215105.1 Flavobacteriaceae bacterium | reverse complement strand
TTGTGCCAAATATGCGAATATGATTTTTAACAATCATACAGAGTATAATGGAAGCACCTTATTACTCGGGGCATTTTTCTTTGCATTCCAAATTTATGGTGATTTCTCAGGATACTCTGATATTGCTATTGGAGTCTCACGATTATTTGGTTTTAATTTAAAACGAAATTTTGCATTCCCCTATTTTTCAAGAGATATCGCTGAATTTTGGAGGAGATGGCATATTTCATTATCGACATGGTTTAGAGATTATTTATACATTCCCTTAGGAGGAAGTCGTGGAGGCACTAAGATGAAATTAAGGAATACATTTATAATCTTTATAGTCAGCGGTTTCTGGCATGGTGCTAATTGGACTTTCATAGTCTGGGGAGCACTTAACGCCATCTATTTTTTACCACTGCTATTAACAAATAAAAATAGAGTTAACACAAATCTGGTTGCTGAGGGCAGATACTTACCAAGTTTAAAAGAATTAGCCCAAATGTCAGTGACGTTTTTTATGACATTGATTGCATGGGTATTTTTTAGAGCTGATAATGTTACTCATGCCTTTGATTATTTACAAAACACTTTTGATAGCTCACTTTTTAGTACGGTCGAAATATTCCCAACCACAATTCTAACGTTACTGTTGTTTTTTATTATTATTGAATGGATTGGAAGAAGTGGTGAGTATGCCATAGAACGCATAGATTGGTTAAACAAACCTTTACGTTGGAGTTTATACCTTTTATTAATTATTCTAATGTTTGCATTTACAGGAGAAGAACAGCAATTTATTTATTTCCAATTTTAATATGAAGAAGTTTATCATTAACATAATTATCTTTTTCATCCTAGCTATACTTGCAGGGGAAATCGTTGTTCGTTTTACCCATGCCATATCGGATATTCCTCAAAGAACTATAGACGAAAATGGAATTCAAAAATACAAACCTAATCAAACTGGCTATTGGAAAGGTGGTGACCATAAGTGGATAATCAATGACTTAGGATGGCCAGGTGAGTTACCGAGTAATTTTGAAGATCTAGTGTTGGTCATGGGTGATTCCTTTATAGAGAATTTCATGAATCCTAATGAATGTCATCAGTCAACCTACCTCAAATCATTGTTACCGAGATTTAATTATTTGGAAACTGCAAGATCAGGTGTTTCATTGATAGAAGCTATGGAAATTAGCATAGAAAATGACATTTTAAATCCAAGACATACATTAATATATGTAAACAATAATGATTTTTTAGAGAGTATTGCTGAAATAAAAAGAATGAAAGACATAACCCAGCTAAATCTAAAAACTAATAAGATTATAAGAGGTGAAATGAAAGCACCTGAGTTAAAAAAGATTTTATATAATTGGAAATTACTCTATTATTTTTACAATAGATTTACTTTAAATATTACACCAGTTAAAGCAGACAATAAAACACCGAAACAAAAGAATACGAAGACTGAATTACCGATTAATGAAATTAAATCGTTACTCAATTACATCACAAAAAACTACGATACTAATTCAAAAACTCTAGTTTTTCATCCTAATTCTGAAATGACAATTGTTCAATTATGTCAAGAATTTGGATTCAATACCATAATACTTGACTCTAGTAATGATAAAGATTGGACATTTAGCTACGATAGCCATTGGACTTGTTACGGACATGAAAAGGCCGCACAACAAGTAGCCAATCAATTAGATAAACTACTGCAATAATTAATGAGCACCTCAACGAAAATAAGAATACTTTTTTTATTGCCCTCCTTATCTGCAGGCGGAGCGGAACGAGTGATGTCTTTTGTTTCTCAAAATATAAATAAGCATAAGTTTCATCCAGTTCTATTAATTGCTGGATTTAAAAAAGATACTGTATACGACGTATCAAATATAGAGGTTGTGTATTTAAATAAATCAAGAATTTTAACCGCTTTACCTGCAATCATTTTTTTCTTTAGAAAATTTAAACCGCAGATTGTTATCAGTTCCATTGCACATGTCAATACTGCTATGGGGAAATTGTCACCTCTTTTTCCAAAAACAAAATTTGTAGGAAGAGAAGCGACTGTATTGAGTCAAAGAAAGAATGAAACGAAATCAAGGAAACGATCAATTGCTTATGTAATATCAAATGGTTTTGAAAAGTTAGACGCGATAGTATGTCAATCTAAAGATATGGCAGAAGATATGGTGACTAATTATGGTGTATCTAGAAAAAAAATAAAGGTTATTAATAATCCTATCTCTAATCTACCGCCAGCTAAAACTAAATCACTAAACGGTATTCCTAAGCGTTTTATTACAGTCGGCAGGCTTACGGAAATAAAAGGTCATATCAGGCTATTGCGTATCCTATCCAAACTAAAAAGACCATTTAGCTACACAATTATTGGTAATGGAAATCTTAAAGAAGCTATATTTAAAAAAGCTGATGAATTAGGTATTAAGGAAAACATTACGCATATTCCATATACAAATAAAGTCAATAAGTATATTTCTGAAAATGATCTCTTTTTACAAGGTTCATTTGTTGAAGGATTCCCAAATGCATTATTAGAGAGTTGTGTTGTTGGAACTCCTGTCGTAGCTTTTAATGCACCTGGAGGAACAAAAGAAATTGTTGAAACTGAAATTAATGGATTTATAGTTAATACTGAGGAAGAATACTTAAATATATTAAATACAGAATTAAAATTCGATTCAAATTCCGTACGAACTTCTGTTTTAAAAAAATTTAATCAAGAAATTATTTTGAAACAGTATGAGGATCTGTTTCAAAATATTATTACAGCATCATGAGATTAGGTATTCTTATATATTCATTATCCGGTGGTGGTGCAGAACGTGTTGTGTCCTACTTACTAACCCATTGCATAAGTAAAGAAATAGATGTTCACCTTATTATGATGAATACTGGTGTCAACTATGATATACCTAAGAGCACTAGAATTCATTACATCGAAAATTCTAATCCAAATGAACATGGAGTTATAAAGGCCTTAAAGATTCCTTTTTTGGCTTATAAATATGCCCGATTGGTCAAAAAATTGGAATTGACACATAGTCTTAGTTTTTTAACAAGACCCTCCTTCATTAATGTTTTGTCGCGGTTTTTTACTAGTTATAAATTCAAAGTTATCACTAACGAGCGTGCCTTTCCAACTTTACAATATAGCTATAAAGGTTTTCAATCTTGGTTTAACAAAAAAATGATTAAATCATTATACAAAAAATCTGAAGCTGTGATATCAAATTCAAATGGTAATGCTAATGATTTGATATCAAATTTTAAAGTGCCCTCAGATAAAATGTATGTTATTCATAATCCTATTGATTTAGATAAAATAAGCGATATAAATCCAAAAGAAGACTTTTTTGATGCTACTAAATTTAATATCATTACTATTGGACGATTAGATATTGGTAAAAACCATAAAATGATTATTAATGCTATTAATAAACTAAACAATACTAATATTCATTTGTATATCATTGGATCTGGACCAATGCAAAGTGAACTGGAAGATTTAGTTGAAAAGCTTAACCTGAAAAATCAAGTATTTTTATTAGGATATCAAGCAAATCCTTATGGGTATTTAAAGTCAGCAAATCTTTTTGCTTTTGGCTCTAATCATGAAGGTTTTCCAAATGTCTTACTTGAAGCTATGGCGTGTAATATACCAATAATCAGCACTAATTGTCAATCTGGACCAAGTGAGATTTTAAAACTTCAAAATGACAAGTCCGATGATATAATGATTACAGACTATGGTATTTTAACACCGGTAAAAAATGATGAAGCTATGGCTAAAGGAATTTCACACTTCCTAGATAACAAATCATTTACAGAAAAATGTAAAATAAATGGACTTAAACGTATTAAGGACTTTGACAAAGAAAAAATACTTAACCAATATATAGATCTTGTAGGTGCAGTGTAAGCACTTATACAACCAAATTGAATAAGCATGTGCGGAATTAATGGCTTAATTAGTAAGTCCAAAAAACATAAAGAAGATATAGTTTCCATTTTAAATGGAATGAATAACCTTATCATACACCGTGGACCAGATGAAGATGGTGTGTTTGCTGAAGAGCAAGATAGTTGTGCGGTTGGAATGGCTATGCGTCGTCTTTCGATTATAGATTTATCATCAGGACAGCAACCAATTTTTTCAGATGACAAACAAATAGTAATTGTATTTAATGGAGAAATCTACAATTATAGAAGTATAAAAACCAAGTTAGAATCTGAAGGTGTATCATTCAAAACCTCAAGTGATACTGAAGTTATTCTTAAGGCCTATGAAAAATATGGTGTAGAATCGTTTAAATGGCTTGATGGAATGTATGGCTTCAGCATATATGACAAAACCATAAATAAACTATTTATAGCACGTGACTTTTTTGG
>JABSPL010000223.1 GCA_013215105.1 Flavobacteriaceae bacterium | reverse complement strand
GAGGAATAGCGAAGGTTTTATGTAAATTAAGGTGACAAACATCGGCACCTATAGTAGCAGGGTTAGTAAGCCCAACTTGTGCATTCATGTTTGCACCGTCCATATAAACTTGTCCTCCGTTGTCGTGTATTATCTTAGTAATTTCTTTAATAGTACTCTCGAATACTCCATGAGTAGACGGGTAAGTAACCATAAGAGCCGCTAAGTTATCTTTGTGTAACTCTGCTTTTTCTCTAAGGTCGTTAACGTCTATATTACCATTTTCGTTAGACTTGGTTATCACTACTTTCATACCAGCCATTACTGCCGATGCTGGGTTAGTACCATGTGCCGAAGCGGGTATCAGACATATATTACGATGTCCTTCGCCTTTAGATTGTAAGTATTTGTTTATTACCAATAGCCCTGCGTATTCTCCTTGTGCACCCGAGTTAGGCTGAAGAGAAGTAGCATAGAAACCTGTTATTACGTTAAGACTCTTTTCTAAGTCAACAAACATCTCTTGGTAACCTGCAGCTTGTTCTACAGGTACAAACGGGTGGATATTGTTCCAAGCTCCCATACTAAGAGGTAGCATTTCGCTAGCTGCGTTAAGCTTCATAGTACAAGACCCTAAAGAAATCATAGAGTGGTTCAAAGACAAATCTTTTCTCTCTAGTTTCTTTATATATCTCATCATCTCAGTTTCTGAGCGATATTTATTAAACACTTCGTTAGTCATAAAACTAGAGGTACGTACCAATGACCCTAATATAGCCGATGGACTTTCTAGCTTAGAAAAGTCTAATCCTGACTTTGATTCAGCCTTAGCTAATATTTCTAATATCTCTATTATATTAGCATCGGTAGTAGTTTCGTTTATAGAAACACTTATGTTTTTGTCGTCTATATAGAAGAAGTTAACCTCTCTTGCTTCAGCTATTTCTTTTACTTTATTAGCATCAGAAACAGATATATTCAAAGTATCAAAGAAGCTATCATTATGTTGATTAAGTCCTATTTTGGTAAGCCCACTATTAAGGTAAGAAGTCTTAGCGTGTATATTGTTAGCTATATCGGTAAGTCCGTCAGAACCGTGATATACAGCATACATACCAGCCATAACGGCAAGTAATACCTGAGCGGTACATATATTAGAAGTAGCTTTCTCTCTTTTGATATGTTGCTCACGAGTCTGTAAAGCCATACGCAAAGCACGATTACCGTCTCTGTCTTTCGATACACCTATTATACGCCCTGGTAAGTTTCTTTTATAAGATTCTTTGGTCGAAAAATAACCAGCATGAGGGCCACCATAACCTAGAGGAATACCAAAACGCTGAGTAGTACCAACTACAACATCGGCACCCCATTCTCCCGGAGGGGTTAGTTTAGTAAGACTCAATAGGTCTGCAGCTACAGCTACTTTTATGTCTTTTTCGTTTGCTTTTGCAGAAAACTCTTTCAAGTCTTCTACCTTACCATATTTGCCTGGGTATTGCAACAATACACCAAACATGGTATCGTTAAGCTCTACTTTGTTATGATCGGTAATTAACAACTCTATATTAAGAGGAGTAGCTCTGGTTTTAAGTACGTCGAGAGTTTGAGGAAGAACTTGTTCCGACACTATAAAAGTCATAGTATTGGCTTTCTTTTGAGCTCTACTTCTAGAGTTATAAAGCATTATCATAGCCTCGGCAGCAGCAGTACTCTCGTCAAGTAGCGAAGCGTTGGTCATCTCCATACCAGTAAGCTCGGTAGCCATGGTTTGGTAGTTAAGTAATGCTTCAAGTCTCCCTTGTGCTATTTCGGCTTGGTAAGGCGTGTAAGCCGTGTACCAGCCCGGGTTTTCTAATATATTCCTCTGTATAACAGCAGGAACATTAGAGGCGTTGTAGCCTAGCCCTATATATGTTTTGTAAACTTTGTTTTTGCTAGCTAAGTCCGATATATGCTGAGTAAATTCGGCTTCGGTCATAGCTTTGTCTAATGCTAGAGGACTGTTAAGTCTTATGTCGTTAGGTACAGTTTTGTCAATTAACTCATCGAGACTCGACAGACCTAAAGCTTCAACCATTTCATTTTCTTGATTGGCTCTAGAACCAATATGTCTGGATACAAAAATGTCTTTTTTCATCTTTACTTTAAATTACTTAGATTAAATTATACCGACAAATGTAATTAAAATAAGCCTTAATATAATATTAATTGACATGAAAAAATATTCGTTACTTTTGTAGTATGAAACTAGCCAGAAGAATAATAGACTTTTATGTTTTTAGCAACCTACACGTGTCTTTGGCTACTTTCTTTTTTGTGCTTATAACAGGTAGAGTATATGATATAGATGTGTTTTGGAAAGCTCTTTTTATAGGTTCTTCTACTTTTTTTTCTTATTATTTTATAAGGGTAATACGTTACAAAAGCTTAAGTAGTAAAAACTGGAAAACTAGTTGGTACAAAGACAATGACAAGTATATAACTCCATTAGCTATTTTGAGTTTGTTAACTATAATTTATTCTGTGTTCCGAATAGATTTTATAAACCTGTTAATTCTTATACCTTTCACTCTTATTACTATATTGTATTCTGTTCCTTTTTGCCTTAATACTAACAAAAGAGGAGGAGGTCTTAGGAATATTCCTTTTATGAAAATAATATTAATATCGCTTATATGGTCGTTTTGTATAAGTATATTTACTATTTACGATGCTAATAGAGAGTTTAATATAAGCGATTATATTTTCTGGTTCGAAAGGTTTTTGTTTGTTTTGGTACTTACTCTGCCCTTTGATATAAGAGATTTGCCTTATGATGATAAACGACTCAGAACAATACCTCAGGTTTTGGGAGTTTTTAAAACCAAGTCTCTAGGTATGGTGTTGATTATGATTATTTTAATATTTTATTTGCTAGATGGTTTTAAGAATAACACATCCGATTTTGTAATATTGATAGTATTGGCTGTTTTCTTAGTACTAACCAAAACTAAGAACAAGTATTTCTGTTCTTTTTGGGTAGAGAGTGTTCCTGTTATGTGGTTTATTTTAAGCTTGTGTAGTTTGTAATATATTGTATATTTGTTACTTAACTTAAAAAAACAGATTATGAGAAAAGAATTTAGATTATTATTTGTGTCGTTTGTTTTGTTATTTGCATTTGCTTCGTGTGATGATAAGGATGATGAAGGTAGTGAAAAAACTATTACTAGAATAAAGTCAATAGAAGTAGTATCGTCAATTGCCACATTAAACTACATTTTTAATTACAATAGTGATAATTACTTAGAAAGCATGGATTTAAGTGGTTCTAAAGCATATGAAGTATATAAATATAATGTTAATAAACAACTTGTGTCACGAACATATGAAGGAGGTAAAAGAGAAACAAAATATGAGTATAACACAAAAGGAGAAATAGTTAAATCTACTGATTATGAAAATAATATTATTTATAACACTATGACATATAGCTATGACGATAAAGGAATGTTATTTCAACATACATATAGTAGTGGTTCTATTTCTGAGTATAGTTATGAAGATAATAAGATAACTATAAAAGAGAAAAACAATGAAGACTATACAGTCTATGAATACGATAAAGATAAAAAATATTTAGAAAACATGTTATTTCCTAAAGCATATATCAACTTAGGAATATCTGAAAAAATAGATAGTCGTGTAGTAGGACGTAAACATTTATTCACTAAAACATCTGCTTACTATGATTCTGAAAAAACTATAAATATCTATCATTCTTCAGACTTAACAGAAATAAAATATAATGATGAAGGTTATCTGACAAGCTATATAAAAACTCTTTTATCATTTGAAAAAATTCCTATAACACATAAAATAACTTACGAATAAAAGTGCATTAAACTTGCACAAAAAAAACAGGCTATCTTACACAAGGTAGTCTGTTTTTTTACAGGTAAAATAGCCATATGGACACTGCTTAATTTCGAAACTATACAACTCAGTAAATAAGTTATATTTGTATCAATTATATTTAATAACAAGTATATATGGCTATAACATGGTGTAGAGAAAAGTAATTGAGATGTAATTGGTGGAGTAGCAGAAGAACTAAGTATAATAATGGGTTAATCTTAAGTTTTTTTATTTCTTTTGTTTTAAACACAGTAACGATAGAGTTTGTTATTCCTAGAGAAGAAGATGTTGACGTTACTTTAATTTCTATATTTTTTCAATTCATTTTGTTTGTAATTGCTATGCTGTTTGCGAATTTACTTTATGGATTAGGCTCATTATCTGAAATAATTATAGAGCCTAAGAATGTGAACAAATACAGGAAAAGAATATATAATCTTGGCTTCTGGTTTTCTTGTGGATTACCCATCAGTATGCCTGTGATCTCGTTTATTTACTACATTAGTATTCAAATGATACATCTAACATAGTCTTTTTCAAATATAACTCGGCAAATAACACTATATTTGCACTTTAAAATAACGATAAAACAATACAATTGGAAAATTTCGAAGACTTAGGTATAAGAAAAGACTATATAAAAGGACTTAACGAACTTAATATAATAGAGCCTACAGAAATCCAGAAACAGGTAATACCTATTTTACTAGAGGGGGAGACTGACTTAGTAGGTCAGGCACATACCGGGACTGGTAAAACAGCAGCTTACGGGCTACCATTACTTCACAAAATAGACCCTAAGTTCAAAAAAACTCAAGGTCTTATACTTTGCCCTACCAGAGAACTAGGACAACAAGTAGCCAAGCAATTATTCAAGTTTACCAAATATACCGACAAAATATTTATAGAATCAGTATACGGTGGAGAAAGGATAGAAAAGCAAATAAGCGCATTAAAAAGACCTACTCATATAATAGTAGCCACTCCAGGGAGACTTATTGACTTGGTTCTTCGTAAAGCAGTTGATATACGTAATGTACACACTGTAATACTCGATGAAGCAGATGAAATGTTGAGTATGGGGTTCAAAAAAGAGCTAGACGAAATACTAGGTTTTTTGAAATCTAAAAGAAATACTTGGTTATTTTCTGCGACTCTACCTCATGGTATAAAGCAAATAATAAACGAACATTTATCGGCAGATGCACATAAATTAGTTATAAACAACAAGGAGGTAGTTAACAAGAATATATTACATCAATTTATAATAGCTGACGGGCAAGAAAAATTAGGAGTTCTTTTACAGTTTTTGAATAGCCAGAAAGCAAATAGAGGAGTTATATTTTGTAAAACAAAAGCAGCTACTAACGAATTAGGTAAGCAATTACAATCACGAAACATATCTTCGGGAGTAATAAATGGAGATTTATTACAGAAAGAAAGAGATAAAGTGATGAGAGCTTTCAAAAACGAGAAAACACAGATATTAATAGCAACTGACTTAGCTGCCAGAGGTATCGATATAGCTCAACTAGCATATGTGGTGCATTACCAGTTACCTGACAAGGAAGAATACTATACGCACCGTAGCGGTAGAACTGCCAGAGCAGGGAACAGAGGGATATCACTGAGTATAGTGACTTCGGCGGAAGTTAAGCAGTTAAGATATTTCGAAAAAGCACTAGGTATAGCCTTTGATCAAGTAAGATAATTAGGTAAAAATAAATATAAAAAAGCAATAACAGTCTATATGAATGTTATTGCTTTTCTGTTGAAAAAAGGTAATATGAAAGAGCAAATCAGTGCTTATTTGAATAAATATGTTGAATTTGATAAACAAGAAATAGATTATATTTATTCTAAGCTAGTTTTGAAAACATTCAAAAAAAAAGAATATATTCTTAAATCAGGGCAGATATGTCGAGAGAGGTTTTTTATTGTAGAAGGTTTGGTTCGTTCGTTTTATATAGATAATAAAGGCAACGAGAAGATATCTAATTTTGCCATAGAAAACTGGTGGATAACTGATATAGAAAGTTATGTGAGAGAAAGCCCTTCATATAGCTATATACAGACGGTAGAAAACACTAAAATACTTATGGTAAGTAAGGTAGCTTTAGAAAAGTTATTTGTATCTATCCCTAAGTTAGAGAGGTTTTTTAGAATTATTTCGGATAATACTTTAATAGCTCTCCAGCGTAAAAACGATATATATATGCAGATGAATAGTAAAGAAAGGTATACTCATTTAGTCGAAGGTTTTCCTAGTTTTGCACAAAGGGTACCTCAATATATGATAGCTTCTTATTTGGAAATGACCCCAGAATATTTGAGTGAAATAAGGAGGAAATAAATTTTATTACGCTTTTAGAACGATATTTTAATTTATTAAGATACCTTAATAGGCATTGTGTTTTTAGTAGGTAGATTTGTTGTATTAATAATAATAATAATAAAATATAAATATAATGGAACGTATACTTTACAATGAAGTACCGAGTGAAATATTTGAAAAATTAAGAGCTATTGAGGATTATTTTGAAAAAACATCTATAGAATTACCATTATTAGAATTGTTACGCTTGAGAGCTTCGCAACTAAACGGTTGTGCTTATTGTGTTGATATGCATTATAAAGAACTGAAAAAAGCAGGAGAAACAGAGCTTAGATTATCCTCTTTGTGTGTATGGCAAGAAACACCTTATTTTTCGGATAAAGAAAGAGCTGTATTACAGTTTACCGAAGTGTTGACTAAGTTAGATGTTAAGCCAATATCTGACGATATTTATAATCGTTTATTAGAGTTTTTCTCAAAAGAAGAACTGTGTAATCTTACCTTAGCTATTTCGCAAATTAACACGTGGAATAGATTGATGAAAGTTTTTCGATTTGTGCCAGGTGAGTATAAAGTAAGTTAGTTTTATTTTGTATTTGCAACACAAAAAATCAGTTATAATATAGATATAACTGATTTTTTGTGTTTATAAAATGAGAATTAATTGTTTTTAGTAAAATGAAATATGCAGATTTATCAGTGTGTATATGGAAACAGATATATTGTTATATAAATAATCAGATTGTATATATTTACGAAAAAAAACAGATATATTATCTGGCTGCCCGAAAAACATAAAATGATCAGTTAATCAAAGAGTTTATATCATCGATGTGGTTCGCTTATTATTAGTGATTTTATTATTAATTTAGGTTTTTTGACCTTTCCAAAGATAAAATTAAAACCTGTGTTGAAAGTGAATAAATGAGCGTTTTGAGGTTTAAGACCTCCTAGTATGTTGTCAAAAGCTAAATACCATTGTAAAAAACCTAAGTTGGTCGAAAGGTTTAATCCTAAATTAGCTTTCTTTTTGGAAGAAAAGGAACCTAGAATACCTATAGTAGTGTTTCTCATAGTTCTATTGTAAGCTATTATTAATTCAGGTCTTATACTTCGTCTGTTAAATTGATTAAAAACAGATAAAGAGAGTCTATTTTGTCTACTTAGTTGATAGTTTCCTGTCAGGTAGACAGATGTAACTAATCCTGTAGTAAAGCTATTATTGTTTTCGGTGGTTTCAAATATATCCTCCAATTCATCCTCTGTACTTTCTTCTTCTTCTTCAGGATTTAGGTTTATACCTTTAAAAGTGTAGTCGATATCGTTTAAAACGAAGTTTTTAACTTCTGTTTTCCATCTTATAGAGCCTAAGTCGTTAATAGATATTTCTGCGCTTATTTTGTCATCTATTTGGTATTTACCACCTAAGTCAATTCCAAAACCTTTGTTTCCAGAATTGAATAGAAAGCTACTGATGTCAGAACTATTAAGCAAAGATGTGTTTAATTGAGTATTTTCAGTATAAATACTCCAAAATGATGTATTAGGATCCACTTTTATTCTTAAGTCCATTTCGTCGTTTATACCTATATGTGCGAGTCCGTTTATATACTTCAACCTAATTCCTGCAGTGAGTTTATCTTCCAAAAATTTGCCAGAATATCCTATACCGTGCTCTGTATAGCTTACAGTATTTATAAATAGGTTAGATAAATCGATATTTCCAGAGTTATAGCTCGTCCCTTCTGTTATAAAACCGAGAACGGTCTTGCTTATTTCTATATAATTTTTACTTTTTATATTAGAGAAAACAGACCACATAGAGCCTCTTTTTGATTTGAAACTGATATTAATAAGATTTATGTTTGTTCCAAAATAAAGTGAGTTTTTTTCAGAAACTTCATTAGCAAACCTGTTTAGATCTAATGATAAGCCTCCTTTGTCATTTTCTTTGAATGCATACGAATATGCGGTTTCGGACCATAAAGTCATACCTAAATTTAGTACAGGGATTGATACAGAGACCTTATAGGGGCTTATCGATGAAACGGATATGTTTTGAGCTTGTCCTACATACCCTCTTAGAGAATATAAGGAATGGTTTTCTTGAGCATAACAATTGACTATTAAGCTTAAAAAGAACAATGATAATAATGATTTTTTCATGTTATTCGTTTATATCTAAAGTTATTTCAAAGCTCATATTTATATCTATTTCGTACCCTTCTAATAATTTAATATAATAATCAGGGTCAGTAGATTCGGAAGTGTTAAAGATGAGGGTCAGTTTGGTTTTTGTAGCGTTTTTTATGTTTTTTATAAAATCCTTATCTATAGATATAGGAAAGCTCTCAGATATAGATTTGGATACTTCATTGTTGTCTCCCGATGTAGTAGCTGGACTTATATTAATAACGTCTTCTAATGAGTCTAATGTCTTATTATTGATATCTTTAAATTCTATTTTTAAATTGAATCCCAATGGAAAACCATTATCTATAATAGTTTTCAATTCTATTTTCGAAGAATTTTGCAAATCTTCTGAAAACTCAAAATCAAGTTCTTGGACTATTTCTAAGTCTTGTATGTTTATGTCTAGTGGTATCTTTATTTCTAACTCTATAGACATTTCACTGTCTTTTGTTATTAGATTATCTTCAGAGGAATCATTTATATCCGATATTATAACAGGAGCTACATTGAAAAGAGAAGTTCTAGATGTTATAAGATCGGCTATATTAGAATTGTCTTTATTTATTGATATTTTGGTAGAATCTATGCTTATTGTTTTGTCACTTAGTACATCCCCGTCATTTATTTCAATATTTACACCTATGTATTCTTCACTTTTTAAATCTAGGGTGTTATTATCTTTGTCTATAGAGTATATTCCATGTTCTTCTTTGAAATTAATAACTATAGGCATGTTAAAAGAATTCCTTATAGTGAAGTTTATTTCTGGAGATTGAAACTTCAATATACCTCCAGTAATATTTTCAAACTGATCTAATTCGGTAGAAATTTCTTCTATCTCTATGGCTTTATTGGCTTCCAAATCGACCAAAACATAATCGAAAGATAAATCTAAGAGATCTATTTTTATATTTATATTATCGTCAGAAGAAAGAGATTCACCACTCTCTAATTCTATTTCAAGATCAAGAGTTATTTTAAAATTATTAAACGATTTAGAATCTAATCCGTTTAGCTTTAGTAAGTGAGCATTTATATTGCTATTTATTGTTGTTGTTGTTTCATTTTTGTTTAAATTTAAATTTTGAGTAAGAGCACTTCCGTCTTCTTTTATTATAGAATTATAAGTAAGAACTCCTGTTATTTTAGATTTTATATCCGATGAAAAGCTTAGATTTAGTTTACCAGTATCTATTTTTATTTCTTTAAACTTATTTCCTTTATCTTTTTCAAAATCAAAATCAATAATAATATTAGGTATTGTGATAGTAGTACTGCTACTCACTGTAGGTACAGTAGTGGCTAGGTTTTTAGTTATTTCGAAAGCTTGGTTGTCAAGTGATATAAAATCTTTGGCAGACTGCGCTTTAAGAGTGTCCTTTACATAAAAGACTATAAGCTTATCTACTACATCAATAGCATCTTCTTGGTTAGAAGAGTCTTCTATTAGTCTTCTGGAAGTTATATTGGCATAACCTATTGGTATAGACAAGGTAGGGGATAAAATTATCGTAGTGTCAATATTTTTCTCAAAATACTCCATATTACAAGAGTATATTAAAAATGATAAAATAGATAATTTATAAATATTCTTTTTCATAGCGTAGAATTTTTTATAATTAGTATAACGAATATAGTTATATTTTTTAAATAAGAAGTTGATAAATAATTTAATTTACTTATTTATAGTCTTTTGTGTTTTTGTGAATTTTATTAGTAAATTAAATAATAATTAAGATATTTTTGTTGGTTAAAAATATAAAGAATGTTTAAATTCAAAAAGTTCTATATAAATCAAGATAAAACAGCTATGAAAGTAGGTACTGATGGAGTATTACTTGGTGCTTGGGCTAGCTCTACAGATAGTAATATAAATATATTAGATATAGGTACAGGTACTGGGCTTATTGCTATTATGATGGCTCAGAGAAACAATAACGCTCTTATAACTGGAGTAGAAATAGAATTGCAAGCATACAATCAGGCGTTAGAAAATATTAAAAACAGCCAATGGGACTGTAGGTTAGAAGTTTGTTTTAGTTCTATAGGTGATTTTAAAACTATGGTAAAATATGACCATATAATATCTAACCCTCCTTTTTATAACTCTACATATTGTAGTGATGATAAAAATAGAAATATGGCTAGGCACACATCATCATTGAGTTTTAGTGATTTGATAAAAGTAACAACAAACCTTCTTAAAAAGAAAGGCTTATGTAGTTTTATAATTCCTTACGATCAGGAAGGTGTTTTTTTGGAAATAGCCAAAGAGAATGGTCTTTGTTTGAGTAGGTTGTGTAGGGTTAGAGGCAATGAAAACAGTATTGTAAAAAGAAGCTTGATAGAATTGTCTTTTGTGTCTAAAGAGGTGGTTTTACAAGAACTTATTATAGAAAAAGAACGCCATATATACACTCAGGAATATATAGCGTTAACTAAAGATTTTTATATTAAAATGTAGTATTATTCTTCTTTTATATTGTCTATTTTTTCAAAGTCTTCTTCTGATTTTTCTACCGCTTCTGTAGTCTCATTATTATCTTCTGCTTCTTGACTAGGTAACTCTTGGTCTTTGTCGTCTTTGTCAAAATAAGGGAAAACCTCAAGTATAGGAGAAAAATTGATACTAGGTATTTCATAATCAGAAACTGTCCCCTTCAGGTAAGCCTCTAAGTTGTCATAAGCTTCTTTTAGATTATTACCTTGTACGAGTATATAGCTATTCGATTTTTTTTCAACTCCCTTTTCTTCATCAAAGGTAATTAATGATAATTTACATTTATACCAGAAATCAGCATTTTCCACAGGGCATATTTCTGAGAAATTTGCCAAAGAAATATTAGTAATCTTAAACTCTTCACCTACGTATTCACGCATTATCTCTGTTGTCCTATTTTCTGCTTCTGTAAACGATAGAGCATCTACTAGGTAAGTGTCTGTTATAGCTTTGTTGTTTCCTTGTTCGTCTGTTTTTCTATACTTAATCTTGCATTCGTACCAAATAC
Source organism: Flavobacteriaceae bacterium (assembly GCA_013215105.1). GTDB lineage: Bacteria > Bacteroidota > Bacteroidia > Flavobacteriales > Flavobacteriaceae > DT-33. The sequence continues at coordinate 16,430 of JABSPL010000223.1, read as the reverse complement.
TCATAGTGCGTTATTTTTATTTTATATGCACAAAGATAATACCTTTATATAAATGACCTAAATTATTAATATTATAAGGTTTTTGAATTTTAAAGCTAAATAGTTTTTTTTATTTTTTATGGTAATTTTGGGTATTAAGATAATAGTATATGTATTTGCTTGAAAACAATTGCTTTAAAAATAGTGATGTAAAAAACACACTATTATAACTCGTTGTACTAAATTTCAAGTCCCCGCTACAAATAGCATCTTTAAGTTGTTCTTCTGTAATTGTTTTAGTATTTTAAAATAAAATCATTTTCATAAGCATAAAAATCATCAAAGATTACATCAGAAGTCTTAGAACATTCTTTTTGTATATAATTTAGATGAAAATCATTTTGAAATTATATAAAAAAATGAATACTACACTATTTATTATTCGATAGTTTATAGTGTTTCTCTCAAAAGGAAAATAAAATTACTTCAAGTAAAATATAAAGTAGGGAAGGGTGAAAAATATAACTTATACTACAAAACTCGATTTCAAATAGAGTTTTTATATAGGGATGCTAAACAACACACAGGACTCAATGATTGTCAGGATAGAAGTGAAAACAAAATATATTTCCATCAAAACGCATCACTCACGGCTGTTAATATTGCTAAAGCAAAACACTGGATTAACAGATCTAAAGAAGATAGACAAGCTTTTTCTATGAGTTCTATTAAAACTATGAATCATAACAGGTTGCTGATAAATTTATTTTTATCAAAGTTCGGGATTAAAGCGAACTTACATAAAAATAAATCCAAAATCAGAGAACTAGTCAGTTATGGAGCTATAGCCTCTTGATTTTAAAACGGAGTATTGAATACTAATATCAGGAATAAAAGAATTTAGAAATCATTTCCATACAGTATTACGGCTAACAAAAACACAAGCCATTATTACTTAATAAGTTTTGAAAACTTTAACTTTTAAAATCTAAAAAAAAGTCTAATTTTGCCAACTTATAAAATCTAAACAATTATGAGTTCGAGTAAAATAAAGATGACACTGTTGGTTATCTGTTTAATAGCATCAATAAATACTTTTGGTCAAGACACCATATATCTAAATGCAAACAAAAAAAGTACTTTTATAAAGAAAGACGTCTGTTTCTTTAAAATATATTCAAACTACTCTGATAAAGAAAAGAGGCATTTTACTAAGTTGTACAACACAGAAGGTATTATTCTATATGATAAAACATACAAAACAAAACACAGAAAAAATCTTATAGAAAGTACTTCTTGGTACGAAACAGGCGAAAAACACGTTTATTACAAGCGTAAATATCGGAAATATTATTTTATTACTTATTGGAAAAATGGTAACATCCGAAAGAAAACCATATATACAAAAGACGATGAACTAAAGGAAGGAAGTTGTTGGAATTCTAAAGGGAACATCATAAAATACAGACACGATTATAAAGAATTAAGACTATTAGCCAAAAACTATTATTAACTAAAAAAGGCTATCTTACAAAGTAGGGTAGCCTTTTTTAGTATATAAATTTATCTTATTTCTTAGTGTCAGAGTTGTTTTCTTTGTTTATATCTGCCATATGATTTTTGACATCTATATGAGCTTCAACTATATTTTTACTAGTTTTTACAGAGCAACTAGGCTTTCCTCATGCCTACTTACTTTAATTTTATTAACGTTAAAACATTTGTTAATCATAAGTATGAAAAACTCCCCAAGAAAAATCATAATTTCCCTCTATAATATCATTTAAAAGCTCTATTTTTTCAGATTCATCAGGATTATCAACACATATATTAGTTGCATTTTCTATATAATCTAATCCTAATATTTCATAATCATTTTCTAAAAAAGAAGCTTTCGTTTTTTCAATAAACTCTTCCTCAGAATTTGCTCTATAAGCTACGTTAACATAAGCTCCTGATTTTTTTATTATTATTGTATTATCATTCTTTGGCTTAATTTCAACCAATCCTAACCAAATATTAGTTTCGCTCATATTTTAACCATTAGAATATTTATGATGTACATTATTACTTTTTTTACCTGATTTATTCCCATAATCTTTTGTTCCTTTGCCTGATTAGTTGAACTAACTACAGGACCAGATGTAATAACTACTAATATGGTTATAACACCATCTAGATGTGGAGTTGAAGTAGGAGAGCAAGTGTTGTAAGTTATGAGAATTTACCAAGGATATCGTTCTATTAGCATAGGTAAAACTACACCTATTACTATAGAAGACATGACTAGAACCCAGTCTCTTTTTTTGAAACGAAGTATGTCTTGTAGTATAAATGCTAAAGTTAGTATTAGTATTACTACTATTATTTGTGCTACTTCTATACCTAAGGCGAACTCTAATAAAGGTAGCATTTTATCTTCGTATTTGCCTACGATCATCTTGAAATAAGTAGAAAAACCGAGTCCGTGTATAAGCCCGAAAGATATAGCTGTAAAGTACGTGAAGCCGTTAGCCTTAAGCCTGTCTAGCTTGTTAGAACTTAGTATATTGAAAGCAGCTGTTATCAGTATGGTAAGGGGTATTAGGAATTCGACCAAACTGCTGTTTACCGATATTAGTTTGTAAGAAGCAGCTATAAGACTAAGAGAGTGACCTAGGGTGAACAAACTTACGACTATCAAGGTTTTTTTGAAATCTTTGAATGAGTGAGCGACAACCATTACTATAAAAAATAATATATGATCGTAGCCTTGCAAGTCTAATACGTGGTTAAGCCCTAAGTTAAAATAGTCTAAAAATTGGTTCATTGTGTTTGGTTTTGTCTCCAAATATAAGTAATATCAATTAATATTACAAAGACAAATATTAATAAGTGAAATGTCTCTGTGATTTCTTATGCCTTTTATGTAATATATTATGCTATTTTTGTTGAAAACAAATTTACAATATGTCAGAAAACAAAAACTTAAAGAATAAGGGAAAGGTTTTACGAACTACTATATATGTCAAAAATATGGTATGCCCTCGCTGTATATCTGTAGTTGAAGGTATACTGTCGGACTTGGATTTGAACCTAGAATATATTAAGTTAGGTGAAATAGGCTTGTTTTCACAGGTGGGAAAAGAAACAAAAATAGTATTGTCGCAAAAATTATTAGAAAATGGTTTTGAATTGTTAGAAGATGATAGAACCAAACTGGTAGAACAGGTAAAAACACTAATAATAAATCAGATACATTATAGTGAAGATAGTATAAAAATAAATTATTCTGACTTATTGGCAGACAAAACTAATATGGAATATACTAGCCTTAGCAAATTGTTTTCGCAAGTAAGTGGTATGACTATCGAAAAATTTATAATGAAACATAAGATAGAAAAGGTAAAGGAATTACTGTTTTATAATGAACTAAATCTTTCTCAGATATCTTTAAAAATGAATTATAGTAGTGTTGCTCATTTGTCTTCTTCGTTCAAAAAAGAGACAGGAATGACTCCTACTGAGTTTAAAAAAACAGCTAAGCCATCTCATGATTCGTTAGATTCTTTTTAAAATATTATAAACTATATTTCAGCAAAATAATATAAATTATAATCGGTATTGTGTAATAACTATATTTGATGTTTGTTATACTTTTGTATAAAACAAAATATTATGAATAATAAAATAATAAAAGATAGCTATAAAGTGACGGGCATGACTTGTGCAGCTTGTGCTATTAGTTTAGAAACTTATTTAAAACCACAAGCGGGTATCATAAATATTTCGGTTAATTATCCTAATCAATCTTTGGTGTTGGACTATAATAGTGATATTGTTTCTATGGATACTATAGAACATAAAATAAAAGAAATAGGATATAGTATATTGACAGGTAACGATGAAGATACCCAAAAAGAATTTGACAAACTAGAGCTGAAAAGACTTAACGCTATAAAGCAGAAGCTAATATTTTCGATACTGTTTTCTTTACCAGTGTTTGTAATAGCTATGTTTATGAAGGGTGTATTGCCTTATGAAAACTATATAATGATGGCTTTATCGTTTCCTGTATTGTTTTGGTCAGGCTCAGAGTTTTTTGTGATAGCTTGGAGGAAATTAAAACATTTTTCGGCAAATATGGATACTTTAGTAGCATTAAGTACAGGTGTTGCTTTTGTTTTTAGTGTGTTTAATACTTTTTATCCTGATTATTTTAGTGTAGGTGGAGTTATGTCTCATGTTTATTATGAGTCGGCAGTTGTTATAATTACTTTTATATTGTTAGGTAGATATTTGGAAGAAAAGGCAAAAAGTAAAACGTCATCAGCCATAAAAAAGCTGATGGGATTGAAGCCTAAAAATATAACAGCTATAAGAAATGGAGAGGAGGTTATAGTCTCTTATAAAGATATATTGAAAGGAGAGCTTATAGTATTGAAGCCAGGAGATAAAGTTCCTGTTGATGGAAGAGTCAAAAAAGGAAGCTCGTTTATAGATGAAAGTATGATAACGGGAGAACCTATAGCAGTAGAAAAAACAAAAGCTAGTAAAGTGTTTGCTGGCACTATCAACCAAAAAGGATCTCTTAGAATAATAGCGACTAGTATAGGTAGCGAAACTATGCTTTCTCAGATAATAAAACTAGTAGAGAAAGCTCAATCGACCAAGCCAGCTATACAGAAATTAGCCGATAAAGTAGCAGGGATATTTGTACCTATAGTTATAGTGCTCTCTATAATTACATTTGTTGTGTGGTATTTGCTAGGACCCGATCCTTCGTTTGCATATTCTTTGCTTAGCCTTATAACTGTACTTATAATAGCCTGCCCTTGTGCTTTGGGTCTTGCTACTCCTACGGCTCTTATGGTTGGTATAGGTAAAGGAGCAGAGCATGGAATACTTATAAAAGACGCTCAAGCATTAGAAACTGCTTATAAAATAGATGCAATTATTTTAGATAAAACGGGGACTATAACTCAGGGAGAACCTAAGGTTACTGATGTTGTTTGGGTTGATAATACCGATAAAACGATATTAGAGCAGGTTTTATTGTCTATAGAATCTCTTTCGGAGCATCCTGTAGCCGATGCTATAGTTAAATACCTGAAGGAAATGGAAGTGAAAACTGTCGAGATAGAATCTTTTGTAAGTATAACCTCTATGGGTACAGAAGCTTATAGAGACGGTATTGTTTACAGGATAGGAAACTATAAGCTGATGAAGGAAAATAATATAAATATTTCTGAGAGTTTGTTGACTAAGTCTAATAATATGGAAAAAGAAGCTAAAACGGTTATTTATATTAGTTCGGAAAGTAGTGTGAAAGGAATAATATCTGTTTCGGATAATATAAAAGAAAGCTCTATAGAAGCCATAAAAATGATAGAGCAAATGGGTATAGATGTATACATGCTTACAGGTGACAATGAGAGAACTGCCAAAGTTATAGCCGACAAAGTGGGTGTCACTAACTTTAAAGCGTCTGTACTGGCTGTAGATAAAGGTAGTTTTGTTCAGCAGTTACAAAGTGAAGGTAAAACGGTAGCTATGGTGGGCGATGGTATAAACGATTCGGCAGCTTTGGCTTATGCTGATGTAGGTATAGCAATGGGAACTGGTACCGATATAGCTATGGAAAGTGCTAGTATTACTCTTATGAGTTCCGATTTGAGGCAGATATATAAAGCCATAAAACTTTCTAAGGCAACTATGAATACTATAAAACAAAACTTGTTTTGGGCTTTTGTATATAATATAATAGCTATACCTATTGCAGCAGGAGTTTTATATCCTGTTTATGGTTTTTTGCTAAACCCTATGATAGCAGGAGCAGCTATGTCTATGAGTTCTATTTCGGTATTAGTAAATAGTTTAAGATTAAAGAAAATATTCAAATAATTAAATATAATAACAAATGAAAACAATTAAATATAAAACAAATATAAACTGTGGAAGTTGTGTAAAGTCAGTTAGCCCTTTTTTGAACGATCTGGACAATATAGACCTTTGGAAAGTAGATACGGACAACCCTGATAAAATACTAGAAGTAACTATAGACGATGAAAATGACGCTGTAGTAACAGATGCTGTTAGGAAAGCTGGTTTCGATATAGAGGAGGTTTAATATATGATTCTAATTGGTTTTTAGTCGCTGATTTATTAATTAAATATAGTCTTTACTATATGCTATCTTAATTGTATAGGTTTCTTTAATATAGAGTATTGTGTAATGAAGAGTGCTCAAATAAATTATAATTGTGACATAGCCTAATATGTAACTTTTTATTTATTTAAATTAAATTATTATATCTGTATATATTATGTTTTTTTTAACCTATCTTTATAAAGCTAAAAAGATTATATGAAAACAATAAAACAGCTAGACCGATTAAGAAAAATACATGCTCTTATAAAAAATAATAAAACAGGAACTCATAAAGAATTTGCACTTCTCCTTGAGATGAGTGAAAGCCAATTATATAAAATATTAGATAGTCTTAAAATAAAAGGCCTACCGATTTTTTATTCTAAGGAAAAAAAAAGTTATATTTACAATAAGGAATGTAATCTTAAAATAAGATATTCCGTAGAGTTACTGACAGAAGATATAAAGATAAATATAGTTGAAGGGAACAAGTATCTGTCAACTATATTATGATAGTAGTTTTTTATGAATTAATGAAAAGGATAAAAGAGAATATGCAAAACTAATTGTATATTCTCTTTTTAATGTTTTACCCCATCCTGTTTTTATTGAATCAAAATAATATAGGCAATAATCTGTTACGACGACTTTGTTTTTTTAGATATTTAATGGAGTTAAAGAAAAGCTTAATAGCTCTCAATAAAAACAAGTATCAATTAAAGAATAAGTCTTTTCATTTTTTAAAATTGGTTAATGTTTTTCTACAACAGATTTTATTTTTAAGTAGAAATTTTTATCAGCACTATAATCAGCATTGTTAGCTGTTTTAGCAATACCATTACTGCCTTTCTCACAAGTTGTATCTATTGAAACCTGATCTAGATCGGGGCCATATTCAGTCCATTTTATGGTTTGTGTACTGATATCGTAAGTTGTGTTTTTTGCAGAATTATAATGATAATGTGGAGAAGAACTATGCTTGTCTTCTTGTGCCGTTCTGCTCCAAGATTGACAACCTTCTTGAGTGTCAAAAACAAAATCTTTATTTTGGTCTTCATAGCTACTCCCTTTCAGAATATATACACCAACTGTTACAGAGTAAGACTTACCCGATGTTGTTGACTCAGTTTTTTCATCCTCTTTGTTGCATCCAATAAACATAATAATACAAGCCATAATAATGGTTTTTAAGTTCAGTAGAGATAGTGTTAATCTGTTTTTTGTTTTCATATATGTGTTTTTTATAAATCCCAAGGAGCAATTCCTTCTCTTTGCAACTTCCAAATATGATTACTTCCGTCTGATTTTCGGGTCAATTCAGTAGAATTAGAATTAATTTCAAAAATCAAAGGGCTTTCTACATCACCAGAATCAAAAATTATAGTTATGGAGTTCCCTGATATTACATAAGTTCCTATATTAATTATGTCAGTAGTCATAACTGTTGCATTGGTATCATCTACAAATCTAATATTCTGAGCACAATTAACCCCGAAAGATAACGCTTCGTCACATTCTTGTTGAGAAGATGCTAATGAAAAGATGAATTCTTTTTCTTTTACAGATATCGATGTGTTTTGATCCTCGTCCTTTTTGCAAGAAGTAATCCCTGTTATAATAATTAATAGTAAGATTAAATTTTTCATAAATTTTATTTTATCATAAATATATTGAATACGCTTGAGTAAAGTCCAGTTAGTAGTTACACAGCACCCAGACAACAACAAATCCATGTTGTTATTGTTTATAAGACTGTGAATATAATGTTTATTATACTAAATACTGTATTGTATATTGTTTTTTAATGTAAAAAATTTAAAATAGTTATGAAATACCTAATAATTAGTATTAAATCAGTAAAATAAATTATGTAACCTATGAAATTCTTATATTATAGATATGTTATAAATATTGCATGGTAGTTTTCTCATAAGCTTTATTAACTAGTTTAATACTAATAACAAAGATACACAACTAAACACAATACCCAATGAATGGGAATTGCGTTTGGTTGTGTATCTTTTATGTGGGAGTAGATGTACACCGCTTTCTATTTAGTAGCGGAACTGTAGACTGGATTACCAAACGTATTTATTCGGCTCTATTTAAAAACTCATCAAATAATTCAATATCTTTTGTATATCCTTGGTCACTTACTTTAGTTCCGTTTTTATCTATTATAACAAAATAAGGCTGATAATTATTCTTGAATTTGTTAATCTGTAATTCAGAATGTTTTTGTCCAACATATTTGATTAATTTCCCATTAATTTTAGATTCTGTCCGTTCGTTTTCGGGTAAGCTTTTTTTGTCGTCAACATATAGGTTTACAAAATAAAATTCATTTTTGAGTCTCTCTTCGATTGAAGGCTTAGATAGTACGTAATTTTCCATTTTTCTACAATTTACGCAAGCATAACCGGTAAAATAAAGAAGTAATGGTTTCTTATATTGTATTGATTTGTTTAAAAGGTCGTTATAGCTTACATTACCAGCGTTTTTGAAAATCCCATTATACTCCTTTTTGGTTATATTTTTTGCTTTAGTTTCTCTTGGGTTTTTATTTTTCAAATCCTGAAATAACTCCTTATATGTTTTGTTTGGATTCGAATTATTTAGGACAAGCAAATGTATTTCGTCAACGGTATTTGAAGGCGTATTTAATTTTTCTAACAAAGCTTTATCATTCTCCCAATTTTTAATAACCATTTTTCTTTCTAATAATTCTGTAGATAATTTTACAATTTCAATGGTTTTAGCATATTCTGGTGTTTTTTTAAACTCCATTATTTTGTCAAACAAGTTTTGATAAGTAATTTCACCTCCATTTTCCTTAGTTAATCCAATTAATAATGCTCCCAAAATGGGGCCTTTTACAAAAGTTTCAATATCAATTTTTTCGAGCCCACAATCTTGAAGTTTTGAGAAAGTACTATTCAGTATATCTAAATCTGTTTTTTTTGTAAAATCTAATTTTATTTCTTGTGACAAAATTTTATCACATTCACTTTCTGATTGAGAAAACCCAATAAAGGATTGAAGTATCAAAATAAATAAAAATGTTTTTTTCATGTATGATAATTGTTTGTGTAAGGTTAGTAATGATTAAAATATATTTACTTTCGGATTTGGAGGTAGTTTTTTTATGTTGTACTCAAAAGTCAAAACTCTAAAATTCCATAATGTCAAAGTCTGTTTTGCTTTAATTCTTTCGTTTTCGGAACTTACAATTAGTTGGTCTTTAAATGATTTAATGTATTTAGCCCATAAATTTTCTTTTCTGTCTTTAAGTAAAAAGTAGAATCCACTATCTCCAATTTTTCTACCAGAGGATTTTAGAATCAATTCTCCTTTTTCACCTACGCTTGGACTTAATATAACAGTAGCGTTTCCGTTTGGTAAAGGGAAAATAGCTTTTAGACAAGTTTTTCCGCTAGGAATTGTACAAGTTTCATAAACACCAGAGTAAACTACTTGCTCAGAGTTTTTGAAAGTTCTTAGCCAAATAATCAGCTTTAATTCTTGGTTTTTTTTGTCAATTAAGTGGATTATTTCACTTTTTAAAGCTTTAGACTTCTCTATGTTTTCACTTGGCAGGTTTAATTGTTCAATTCTATTACTAAACAATATTTTTAATAAGTATCCAAATATTTTAAAAAAGGTATTCCATTTAACTTTTAAATCAAATTCATAATTACTTGTATTTTCGTAAAAGTCAATTACATTTTTGGATAATTGATTAAGTTCTGTATTTGATAAATTTAGTTGATTAATAGATTTTAATAAACCTTTTTTACTTTTCCTTTTGTCGATTACTAAATTCTCTTTTATCTCTAACTGTCTGACTAATTTTTGACCAATACCTTTGGTTTTACCAAAAGGACCTAATAACCATTCATTTTGATTGGGAATTATTTTTTCACCAAATAAAATAACCCATTGTTGAGTTAGCCAGTCTTGAAAGTTTTGTTTTAAATAAGCAATTCCCATTTTTATTTATTCTTTTTTAGATTTGGAATATAGTTCTCTTTTCCTTTCCATATACCAAATTCAGAAAGTGGCTTAAATCGTAATGTTGTGAATTGGAAATGGAATTTTTTTCGTTCTCTCTCTTTCATTGCTTTTGAATGTCTTTGTGGTTTAGGAATAACACCGTGTCCGTGAACCATATTGGTCATTTCTTTTTCTGTTTTCCATATAGAGAAGGTAGAAATTGTGTTAGGAAATTTAAATGAAGCTAATGAAAGTAAAGTTCCTGGGTGGTCACGGACTAATTTTTCAACTGGTCTTCCCCAATGTAAAAATCTAGGAACTGATAAAGGTTTCATTCTTGCTATTGTTACAGCAACTACAGAAGACGATGGGTTTTCCAATTCTACTTTCTGTATAGGTGTTTTATACCCACTAATTGTACCCCATTTCCTCATAAACGCCAAGCGAACGTGCCAACCCTTAGCCAAAACCCTACCGAATTTATCATCTTTCAAATAGTTCTCAAGAGATTCTTCGCTTTCCCATTGTGCAAAAATAGCGACTTGTCTAATTAAAAACCTAGATGAAGATAGGATAGGGGAGCCTAATGTCATAGCGGTCATATATTCCGAATAGATGAGACCTTTTGTTTTTGCACTAATTAGGTTTGAAAATACTCCCTTTATAGCTAAAGAAAATGGAATTTTGACCAGATGATAAGAAGATATGCTCATATTAGTTTTGTTGTAGAGTGGTGGTTTTGTTGTGTTTTTTAAATTAGATATAACGTGTTTATATAAGGGTAGTAATCTATTAAGGAAGTATGATTCTTTAATAGATCACTAATTTTTAGGTGGTCTACAATGTTCATATTTGCTGCTATTTCGGCTATTTTTCTTTAATTTTTTAATCTCGTTTTATGTAAATTCCTTTGCTTCAATATCTATCTTTACTACTCTTGTTTTGTCTATTTCTATATCGAAACCATGCTCGTCTATTATGGTTATTGTGTTTTTACTCACAAGCGTAATAACACCCTGAGTAACATCGTATAGCAGTGCTGTTTTATCTCATATTTTTAATTTATCAGACATATTTATAATAATTATAAGGCTAAAATAGTAAAATCCCCTGTAGAAACATATTCTACAAGGGATTTTCCAACTCAACCTATATTTTTTAGATTAAATACTATATTTTATTTTCGTATTACTTAGTTAAGTAAGTGTAAACACGAGTCACTGATGCTCCACGGCTACCTATAGACTGAGTGCTTTCAGTTACTATATTGCTATCATCTAAAACGTAAACGCTATCATCATAAGTTTTATAAGTAGTAAAGTTATTAGGAGAAGTTCTTTCTTTTAATTCTGCTATTTTATGATAAGCAGTATTAAAAAGACCATACCAAGGGTTTAAGTTAGCATCGTAACCTCCCATTGGGCTAGAAGAAGAACCAAACTGAGTAAGGTTACCAATAGGGTCGAAAGTATAAAAATAAGTCTTATCATCAGAAGAAGCATATATATAATCTTTAACTCTAGTATCTAAGTATCCATTAATATCATAAGTATAAGTAAACTCATAGTTTATAGCATCACTATTCGATTTTGATTCTGTAGAACGTACTATCTTGTCTCCAGCATAGTAATAGTCAAAAATTATTACAGAAGTACTCCATGATATTTTTTCTTCTGTTTTTTTCACTACTCTGTTATATAAGTCATATTCGTAAACAGTAGAACCTTTGATATCTCCTGTTTCAGTTGTCGTTTTAATTATAGAAGCAATAAAGTCAGCAGAGTTATATGTAAATGTATAAGTATAACTACCTTCAGTATAACTTTCTATTTTGTTATCTAATCTAGTACCGTTTTGAGTATAACTATCATCAGCTACTACATTAATAGTATAAGTTTTTTCAACTCCTGTCTGAGAAGTAACAAGTAAATCAAATCCAGAACCTACAGTTAAGTTTATAGAACCATCAGCAGTAGTTTTAACAGCAAACTCACTTATAGTATAAGCTAAGTTCACACCATTTAGGTTAGCACTACTAGGTACAGTAATAGTAATATCTGTTCCATTTATTTCAGAAGTAAGCATAACATCATCAGAGCTAGTTGCAGAGAAAGTAAGTATATTGTTAGCTATACTACCTGCTACTACACTTATATTAACTGTAAATTCAGCTGTAGAACCATCTTCTGCTTCTAGAGTAAATATATTAGCACCTTCTACGAAAACAACTGTGTCTCCTGAGGTTAATACAGTATCTCCTTTTTTGAATTTGGTTGTAGCATCTTCTAAAGTAGGTGTTACTTTTAGAGTTGATAAGTCAGTTCCATAAGGAAGAGCATAAGTCATCGTTAAGTAGCTAAATCCTATAGGATATGTACCATATACACCGTTTTCAGTGTATGTCATAGGAGGAAAAGCATTGTCCTCTGAATCTGTTAATACAAAATTGTGAATATTCTTAACAGAAGAAGGAGCATATACATCGAAAGTAATAGCATAGTTAGTGAAATTACCATCTTGAGAATATACTACTAAGTTTTTAACTGTACCGTCTACTACAGCAGGTAGTACCGAACCAGTAGCTATTTCAGTAGCAGTTATACCTTGCTTTTCTTTGACAGTAGCATAGTCACTAGCAACATAATCAACAGTTATAGCCGATACATCAGAACCTTCAGGTAAGTCAAAAGTAAAGTTAACAGCATTTTCTGATAAATCAGCAGTATATACATCTTCTCCTAAAGTGAAAGACAAAGAAGTAAATACTTTTCCTGTACCTAACACTTTGTTTACAGTAAGAGTATATACAGTAGGCTCAGAATCATCCTCAGCAGTTACAGTTATGTTTTGAGAAGTACCGTCTACAAAGCTAAGTTCTAAATCAGCAACAGGTAAAGACACAGCTCCTTCTGACAAGTCAAAACTAGGAGTTATAGCGTCAATATCTAATCCTAAAGGAAGAGTTACTACTATATTATTACCTGTAATAACGATATCAGCACCTTCTATATCAGTAGAAAAGTTAGTAAGTTCAGAATTTGTTCTTTTTATTATATTAACAGTAAGAGAATACACAGTTTCAGTATCATCCTCAGCAGTTACAGTTATGTTTTGAGAAGTACCGTCTACAAAGCTAAGTTCTAAATCAGCAACAGGTAAAGACACAGCTCCTTCTGAAATATCAAATGCAGCAACTATAGCCGGAATACTAGTTCCTGCAGGAAGAGTTACTACTATAGTACCTTCTTCTTGATCTATAACTACAACTTCTCCTTCTATTGCAGAAGTAAAGTTTGTCAATACCGATTCAGTTCTTTTTATTATATTAACGGTAAGAGAATATACAGTCTCTGAGCTATCTTGTGCAGTTACTGTTATGTTTTGAGACTCTCCGTCTACAAAGCTAATTTCAGTATCAGACTCTGGCATAGAAGTAGCTTCTTCAGATATTCCAAAACTAGGAGTAATATCCGTTACATCAGTCCCAGCAGGAAGAGTAACTACTATAGCTCCAGTTACTGGATCTACAACTACAACTTCTCCTTCTATATTAGAAGTAAAGTCCATAAGCTCAGACAAAGTATTAGCTGCTCTATTGATAGTTATAGAATATTCGGTAGTAGTACCGTCTTGTGCAGTTACAGCTATAGGTTGTGCAACACCATATTCGAAGTCAAGAGTAGATCCATCTTCAGGTACAGAAGTAGATAATTCACTAATATCAAAAGAAAGAGTTAAGTCTTCCAAAGAAGTATCATAAGGCACAGTAACCCCTATGTTTCCGTTCAAAATATCAGATACATCGTAGCTAACATCTGTTATAGCATCACCAGATGCAGTAAGTTCAAAATTGGTCATCAACTTAAGAGTTGATAAAACCTTTGCATCATCGGCACACGACGATACTAATCCTGCTGCTAGCAAGACAAAAAGCACAAAGTAATTTGTAATTTTCTTCATTTGTTAATTGGTTAATTGGTTAATTGGTTAAAATTATTACTCGCCCTTTTCATAGCAACTCTGTGTTTTTCTAATAATATGTATATATTTCTTCTTTAGGAGCTAGTCCTAATGAATTTTCGTAATAAAACTCCAAACTTACAGGGTAATTATCTTCATTGTATTGATACTCCATATTAACATAATTACTACGCATGGTAGGGTTGTTAATACTAGCATCTCTTATAGGTCTGTCTCCTAAAGTCTGTATAATAGTCTTAAACGAAGCAGGATATGAAGTGGAATAAGGGTTCTTTTTATTATCATAAGATGAAGCCGTTGTAGAACCAAAAGACGGTTTATTAATAGTTGTTCCATTACCGTTTTCGTCGTAAGTATAAGTTATAGAATTAGCAGAGCTAGACGAATGTTTCCCTAACCAACTTTGATGATTGGTCAATTGCCCTAACTCATTATATATATACTTGTCGTTCGAAAATATTATATCTAAGTCATCAGAGGCTCTGTGGTTGGTCGAAGATATTAATTGATTATCTTCATTATAAACAAATTTAATAACAGAGTCGAACCTATCGCTTCCTTGTGATCCATCTTGTGGGTCTACAAAACCAGCTACTATTTTATTCCTCTGTATTACATTAGAATTAACATCATAAGTGTACTCTATAGAATGTTTAAAACTTATAATACCTTCTTCCGAGATACTGTGTTTAGTTTCTTTTGAAATATAATTTAAGTCATTGTATTCATATTGATATAACAAGGTTTTAGTTCTGTGCTCCTTTAGTTTAAGGCCTGTTGTCTCCTTAGGCATAACTACTATTCTTATTATATATGGAGTAGCGGTTCCATTCTCTGCTACTATACTTATAGTTTGCACTTCACTAAAGTCCAAACTAAGTAAATTAGTAGGTAGAGTAGTTGCATTATTGCTATAAGTTGCATTAGCCACCAACGTAGATAAATCTGTTTCTGCAGGTACCGATACTGTAATAGTTTGTCCTATTATATCTCCTTCAAAAGTTGATTCGCCATAAGTCATTTCAAAGCTAATCAGAGTACTTTCTGTAGACCTAGTATCATCGGCTATAGTTACATTTACAGTATATTGCTCTACAACACCATTAGCGGATGTTACTTGATATATTGCAGGGCTATAGAAAGTATTATCTTCTCCACTAGCAGGTATTACGCTAGCACCTTCCGAAAATGTAATAGTAGGTGTTATGGCAAATATATCAGCATCATAAGGAGCTATTATATTTATATTGTTCCCTACCATAGTTGTAATTCCTCCTTCTATAATAAAGCTATTTATAAGAGCATCGGTGTTAGGTGCTATAGTTACTAATACAGAATATTGCATAGTAGTTTCTAAGTCTTCTGATATTACTGTAAACACAGTAGCTTCACCTATTGTATATTCGTTTCGGGTCTCAGAAGCAGGTTCGCTAGTAGCTCCAGAGCTAAGAGTAAACGACGAATTAAGATAATTAGCCGAAGTTCCATAAGGCAATAAAACTTCTATTATTCCTTCTTCTATTTCTTGATAGTTATAAACTATATCTTCTTGTAAGTTTATATTAAGCTCTCCTTCTTCGAACACAAACTTAAACTCGCTAAGCTTTGCTTCTGTAGACAATACTTCTGTAATTTTATCAGAATCTTTTGTACAAGACAATAAAACGCTTAGTAATAACGATAATACTAATATTATTGATTTTTTCATGATACTTATTGTTATTAGTTAGCTATATAAGTATAAGTTTCAGTATACCTGAACTCACTACTTCCTGATACATATGCAAAGTTGGCTTTTAATACTTTCCCTTCGGTACTGTACTGGTATTCTATTCCTTCAGCATAAGTAGAGTCACTTATAGGATTATTCATACTAGCTTCTCTTATTGAAGTTCCTTCAATATTGATAACAGCATAAGCCTTAGAAAATGCTTTGTAAAAAGGATTCATTTTATTGTCAAATTCGCCTATAGTTTTGTTCGAAAAAGAGTTTAATCCTACATAAAAAGAATTAACATTACCAAAATCGTCATAAGTACAAGTACTTGTTGCAGTCATTCCTATATCTTCACCATAAACAGTAGTCGAAACTTTCTCTGTCATTCTACCTAAATCGTCGTAAGTATATATAGTTTCGTCCGTTTTTTGGTTAGAATCTAAATTAGTACCTATGTTTTCTTTCATAGTTATAACTCCGTTATCGTCATAAGTAGGGTCTGCTGAAAAAGTATTTATTTAACTAATACTTAGTTAAATAAATACATAAAACACTTATTTGTATATGGTCAAATGCAGGTTTATTGCTATATTACAGCAAATAACCATGCATTATGATAAATTATACTTC
>JABSPL010000222.1 GCA_013215105.1 Flavobacteriaceae bacterium | reverse complement strand
CATCATCAGGATTTTCTTCCAAATAGTCGTGTAGTGCCTCAGACACTGCCTGACTTACTGGAGCAACTATTTCTCTGTTTCCTAATTTTGTTTTTGTTTGCCCTTCGAACTGTGGTTCTCCTACTTTTACCGAAATAATAGCAGTCAATCCTTCTCTGAAATCGTCTCCTGTTATCTCAAACTTTAGTTTAGATAGTAGTCCTGAAGCTTCGGCGTATTTTTTTAGTACATTACTAAAACCTCTACGAAAACCAGAAAGGTGAGTACCACCCTCATGAGTGTTTATATTGTTGACATAAGAATGTAAATTCTCTCCGTAAGAACTATTAAAAACCATAGCAACCTCTACAGGTACTCCGTTTTTCTCTCCTTCTACGTATATTATATTTTTTATTATCTGCTCACGTGATTTGTCTAAGTACTCTACAAATTCTTTAAGCCCTTCTTTACTAAAGAATACTTCGCTTACAAAATCACCTTCTTTGTCTTTATTTCTTTTATCGGTAAGAGTTATCTTTAGTTTTTTGTTCAAAAAAGAAAGTTCTCTTAATCGGTTAGATATAGTTTCGTAACTATATTCTATAGTTTCTTTGAATATAGTATTATCGGGCAAGAAAGTAACAGTCGTACCTCTGCTGTCAGAAGCGCCTACTTTTTTGGCAGGATACAAAGCCTTTCCTTCAGAATATTCTTGTATCCAATACTCTCCATCACGATAAACTTCGGCTTTTAATGCTATAGAAAGAGCATTAACACAAGAAACACCAACACCGTGAAGTCCCCCAGAAACTTTATAAGAATCTTTATCGAATTTACCCCCCGCTCCTATTTTGGTCATAACAACCTCAAGAGCAGAAATACCTTCTTTTTTGTGTATTCCTACGGGAATACCTCTACCATCATCTTTTACGGTTACAGAATTGTCTTCGTTTATAGAAACTTCTATTTCGTTACAAAAACCAGCCATACGCTCATCAATAGAGTTATCGACTACTTCGTAAACCAAATGATGAAGTCCTCTGGTACCTACATCGCCAATATACATAGATGGTCGCATTCTTACATGCTCCATTCCTTCTAATGCCTGAATGCTATCTTCAGAATAACTACTAGCTTTTTTATCTTCTGCCATATTAGTTTGTTTGGTTTTTAATTCTTAAACAACAAATATACTAAAAATGACGATATTATGTTATATTATTTAATGTTTTAGACATATGACTAAACCAATATATTAAACCCTTTGTTAATCACATATTTACCTACTTTAAAACGAGTGAAAACCCACTATTTTAAAGAGTTAATTATCAAGTTTCATATTTCAAAAGTTTTATTCATGTTTTTTAAAAAAAAACATACACCTACAAACAAATATTAAACTGTAATTTAAAACAATAAATAATTATTTACTTATTAAAAAACAACATCCTTAGTTATAATATACCTTATGTAATTCACTATAAGTTCATGCAACCCTTGCGGAAACTGCCTTCCTATCAAAACTTATGAAAGAATATATAACGATATATAAATAAAAACTATAGACACTTCTGTGAATCCTAATCATGAAGTTACAACTTCGGTTAGTATAAGTTCTTTCAGCTTATCCACACACCCTCTTTCCTAAAAAAACGAGCTTGTTTACGACAACTATAGTTTTAGTTTTAATCCCTTAGGTTTAAACTCTTTAGGTTTTGCAACGGCACTAGCCTGTAGTTGTGTTGAACCCGAATATAGAAACACAGACTCTCCTAAACATATAGAAGCAACAGTTATTAACACCGAAAACAAAAAGGGAACAGTTGTTTACGGATATGTTTTCGTTTTATAGTAGAGGTAAACAAATAAGTTTAGACAAAATATTTGAAGATATCCCTACATCTAGAGAAGTCTTTTATTTACATATGAACTATCCCGAAGAAATACCTGTATCTTCTATATTTATAATCAAAATACAATTAGAATCAGGGATAGAATTGATAAGCGAGAGTAGTACTATAAGATTCCTGTGAAAATATTTATTTTTATTTTAAGAATAAGTACATATATATATCTTACATTGACCCAATTATAACCGCTTCTACAGAATAATCATAAATGAACAAAAACCTAAAATACATAAAAGAAAATTTCATAGAATTGGAAGACTTATGCAAGGCTACCAATATAACCAAACAACAACTACAAACACTAACAGACAACGAGCTAATACCTAAACCTTCTTACGAAATAACCAATAACTATACAATAAGCTCCCCTTTGGGAGACAAAGAGACTATAAGTGAAACCCATAAATACTATCATAAAAGTATAATTGACCTTATCGCTAAAAACAAGGGGTTAAAAAACTCTAAAGATTATAAAAAAAACCTAAAAGCTGAATTTCTAGAGACTTTCATAAACAGCAAAGACAACAAATACGGTTACGACAATCTATTAAATGAAGACGGCAAGGTAGATATTGATAAGTTAAATATAGTCTTTGAGCAAGAATGGATACACTACCTTAATGGTATCTATGGGATATGTACATTGAACGCCACAGGTAGCGAAATAGCAAAAAAAGAAATAGCCGTAAAAAAACTAATAAATTTTAACCAAAAGCATGAAAGCCTAATATTATCGGATGAAGATAAGGGAATATTAGAGTCGTTAAACACTCAATTTAACGAAGTTTCAAGTCTGTTCGCTCCATATCAACGAGAGAGCAGTAGTAGAGGCAAGTATCTGGATAGGATATTAAAACATAATTCATTATCAGCTTTGGTTAAAAAGTAATTACATTAATCCTTTTAGAGTTTTTATTTTTAACTATAGTAGTTTTGAATGCACAATTATTCGAAACATAGTATTAATACGACCCGAGTAAACAAAATTAAACAACACAAATTATGAAAAGAAAATTAGGCTATTTATTTGCGAATTTGATGGCTCTTTATTTTTTAATATCTGGGATTTCAGTTTTGTTTGATGTTCCTGCTAAACTAAAAAGAATAGACTTAAGCGCAATAAATTCGGATGGAGAAATAGCTTTTATACTTATATACACTGGGCTAATGACAGGTATTGGTGTCGCTTGTTTATTACTACAGTACTTCAGTCGTACTTGGGTATATTCTGCATTTCTAGCAACAACCATTATAGCTTCGTTCATCGTATTTCGAATTGTCGGAAGTATAATGCTAGGCTCTTTGAGTAGCACTCAAACCAGTTTTTTAGCTTTCGAATTCATTGAACTTACTATTGGAATTTTATTATTATCAAAAGAATCGAAGCTCTGTTCTTGTTCTAAAAAGTAATCTAATTTCTATTCAAAACATTAGCATTTCTAGCCTTAAAATTGACTATCATTTCAGATTTATCTAAAACCCTAACAATTAAACTTATGCTTTCCAACAGTTCCACTAACCAGAAAAACAGTTACAAACTTTAATAACGATACTTCCAAAACTATAAGTATATTTGCAGACCAACATTACAATACTATTAACTAAAAATAATGCTTAGCACTAACAACACCCCTAAAGAAACCAATATAACAAAGTACTTATACAATGGGAAATTAGAAATCTGGACAGGTGAATTTAGAAAAGTATTTAGCCCTATTTACAGTAAACAAACTAGTAATCCTATACTATTAGGCTCTGTTCCTGACATGGGACAATCCCAAGCCATGAAATTGTTAGCTTCTGCAGAAAACTCTTACGACAAAGGTAGAGGTGTTTGGGCTATTTCGGCCTTAGAAGAAAGAGTGAAAAGTATAATAAAGCTAAAAGAACTTTTACTAAGTAAAAAAGATAAGTTAGTTAATCTGTTAATGTGGGAAATAGCAAAGACCAAACAAGAGTCTGCTATGGAGTTTGATAGAACTATAGTCTATTTAGAAGATACTATTACCGAAGCTATGAGGTTGGTCGATACTTTCGGAAAACCACAAATAATAGGAGATATCAAAATGTTCTCTCAGAAATCTCCACTAGGAGTGGTTCTGTGTATAGGACCTTATAATTACCCGCTTAACGAAACTTTTTGTTTATTAATACCTGCATTACTTATGGGGAATTCGGTTATATTCAAACCTGCTGAGCAAGGTATACTTATAATGGATTCCCTTATGGAAATATACAACGAATGTTTTCCTAAAGGAGTAATAAATGTATTTTTCGGGAAAGGAGAAAATTTAGCACCAGCTTTATTAAAAACAGGTAAAGTAGATGTTTTGGCACTTATAGGAAACAGCAAAACAGCTAATAAACTAAACCATTTACACCCTAAACCTAACAGATTAAAAACAATATTGGGTTTAGAAGCCAAAAACATAGCAATCATAAGTAACGACTGTGATATAGACATAGCCCTCAAAGAAGTGTTATTAGGCTCGTTGGCTTTTAACGGACAGCGATGTACCGCCATAAAACTGGTCTTTGTACATAAAGATATAGTTGAAGAGTTTAATAGTAAATTTTCCCAATTGGTCGATTCGTTGGTTATAGGAATGCCGTGGGAAGAAGGAGTAAAAATAACACCTTTACCTCAAGAAAAAAAACCTGCATATTTACTTAGTCTAATAGAAGATGCCCAAAAGATAGGTGCTACAATAATAAATAAAAAAGGAGGAAACATTGACAGAACTTTAGTTTACCCTACGGTTTTATATCCTGTAAGTGCTGATATGCGTATTTATAACGAAGAACAATTTGGACCTATAGTTCCTATATCTCCTTATAACGATGAACAAGAAATATTAGATTACTTGGTAGATTCTGATTATGGACAGCAACTTAGCTTGTTTACCAACAATATAAACGACAAACTAGATTTTGTAAATATGTTAAGAAACCAGGTCTGTCGTATTAATATAAATACCAAATGCCAGAGAGGCCCTGATATATTTCCTTTTACAGGCCGTAAGGACTCGGCTGTAGATTCGCTAAGTGTTGGAGATTCTATAAGAGCTTTTTCTATAGATAGTTTGGTATCTGTTAAGTTGTAGAGGGGCTACTCCTCAATATCCAAAAACTCTATTTCAGGAGTTTCATCTGTAAAAACTTCTCCTTCTTTCAATTATAAACTTAGAGTGCTTAGGTAGCTGTATACCTTCTATAGGGTAAGTAAAAAAAGATTCTTTTTGATATTCATCGTGATGTATTGCTAATTCAGATAATGAATACTCTTTTCCATATATTTTCACTTTAAATTGTTCGGTTATATCTACTGATTCTGATGTAATCATATTAACGACTATAATTTTAATATGAGCGATAGGGTCATCTGCAACTTCTCCGTAGCCGGTGTTTGACATTGCCATAGTACTACAAAAACCTAATGTATTAGTTTTATAAGAGTATTCTCGTTTGGAATCAACTTCTACTTTCAATGCAAAAGAATCAGTTTCTGTAGGATTACTAACCCCTATAGAACCGTATATAGGAGATTTGACAGCTTCTATATAAACATCGGTGTATTTTATACT
>JABSPL010000221.1 GCA_013215105.1 Flavobacteriaceae bacterium | reverse complement strand
TGCTTTCTGAAGATTGAATTTACTCTTAATAATATTTTTAGAATAAAATATTACGTAAGGAGATATAATATTTGGAATTATGCCGAAATCTAAAATTTAGATAAGTTAATTCTGTTAGTTTCTCAGCAAACCCTATATAGATTTATTAAACGAAAAAACAGGGCTTATATACAGGTTACCAACCGAGGCAGAATGGGAATTTGCAGCCAGAGGAGGTAATCACTCTGAAGGATATACTTACTCAGGTAGTAATAATGTAGATAAAGTGGCTTGGTATGCTGGTAATTCTGAATATAGACTTCATAATGTAGGACTTAAACAGGCTAATGAATTAGGAATACATGATATGAGCGGCAATATTGCGGAGTTTGTACAAGACTGGTGGTCTCAGCTTAATAATTTTGATTATATAGTTAACCCTACCGGACCAGACACTCCTACGTCGTACAGAAAAATATTTAGAAATAATGGATATTCGTCAGGCTCTGGAGCTATCAAAGTCTCTTACCGTCTTCAGTGGAATCCTGTTACGATATCTAACTTTGGTTTTAGGCTTGTGTTAGATGTTGAGTAAGGGTAATAAATACGTGATATCACTAAATATTATCATTCAACAAAAATAACTCTTCAATAAATTCTCTAGAATTAGACAATCTAGGAACTTTGTTTTGTCCGCCTAGTTTGTTCTTATGGTTTAGCCAGCTGTAGAACAATCCCTCTTTAGCTATATTTAGGTCTATCGGCCCTATGTTTAGGTCGTTATACCTCTTGGCTTCGTAGTCGGAGTTTAGTTTTTTTAATTCCTCATCCAAAGTATAGGTAAAGTCCTGTATAGACTCAGGTTTTTGTTTAAATTCTATCATCCATTGGTGGGCTCCGCTATCGTTTCCTTTCATAAATATAGGAGCTACCGTATAGTCAGCAACCGTACAATTATGGATTACAGAGGCTATCTGTAAGGCTTTATCTGTGTTTTCTATTACTAGTTCTTCGCCAAACACGTTAATAAAATGTTTTGTTCTACCTGTTATTTTGATCCTATGAGGTTTTAGGTTAGTAAACTTAATTGTGTCTCCTATGGAATATCGCCACAGCCCTGAGTTAGTACTTATAACCATAGCGTAGTTGACACCTATTTTTACATTATCTATATTAACTGCTTCATATTTCCCTTTATTGAAGTCTTTAAGATCTATGAATTCGTAAAACACTCCGCAGTCTAGTAATAGTAACATATCGGTAGCCTCGTTGCGGTCTTGTATTGCAAAAAAGCCTTCGGAAGCATTATAAGCCTGGTAGTATAGGAAATCTTTATTAGGTATTAGTTTTTCGAAGTCTTGCCTGTATGGTTCGAAGCTAACTCCTCCGTGAAAAAACACCTCTAGGTTGGGCCACACTTCTAATATATTGTCTTTACCAGTTACTTTGAGCACTCGGTGTAGTAGTACTTGCATCCACGATGGCACTCCTGATAGACTAGTTACATCTTCGTTAATGGTCTCTTTTATTATAGAATCAAGCTTTTGTTCCCACTGTTTCATAAGTGAAGTTTCTTTGCTAGGAACAGATGTAAACTGTACAAAAAGAGGTAAGTTTTCTATTATTATCCCAGAAAGATCACCTGTTAAGGTGTCGGTATTATCACATTTGTCGTGAGTTCCTCCTAGTACTAAACTCTTACCCGTAAACATTTTGGCTTCAGGATTATTGTTCATATAAAAAGCTATAAACATCCTAGATGCTAAGAAATGACAATCCTCTATGGAGTCGTCACTAAGTGGTATAAACTTGCTTTTAGCATTAGTAGTACCACTAGATTTTGCGAAATAAGGAATATCTCTATGCCAAACAATATTGTTTTCTCCCTTTATTAACTTGTCAAAATAAGGCTTTAGCTCCTCATAAGTTCTCACGGGTATATTTGCAGAAAAGTCACTGTAATTATTTATGCTACTAAAGTTGTGTTCCTTTCCGAAAAGTGTATTTTTGTTTCTTTCAACTAGTTTGGTCAACAGACTAGTCTGATACAAACTAGGGTTAGAGTTTACCTTTTCCGAATGCCACACTTTCAGCTTTAATACAGAGCGGGTTATAGAGTTTATTATTTCAGGGAATAGCATATTTTGACTTTTTGTACTAACAAATTTAATGAAAATATATGAAATTTAACAGTGTTTTAAGAAAAATGATGGTTTACAATGATGAGACCATACAGTATTACTTAGTAGGCGATGATGACTTGCTAAGTGTAAACCAGTTAATAGGTTCTGAAATAAAGATAGAATACACTGCTAACCAATGTATGGCATGTAGTAAAGATGTTAAATTATATAGGCAAGGGCATTGTTATAATTGTTTTTATCGTAGGCCCGATGTTGGAGATTGGATAATGAGACCTGAGCTGAGTAAAGCCCATTTAGGGATAGAAGACAGAGATCTAGAATACGAAAAAGCGGTACAATTAAAACCTCACATAGTTTATTTGGCTATATCGAGCAATATGAAAGTAGGGGTTACTCGCAAAACTCAAGTACCTACTCGTTGGATAGACCAAGGAGCTACCAAAGCGATAGCTATAGTTGAGGTCCCTAACAGGTATTTGGCAGGTATAACCGAGGTAGCGTTAAAAGACCATTATGCCGACAAAACAAACTGGCGTAAGATGTTGAAAAACGAAGTGTCTCAAGAGGATATACTAGCCGAAAAGCAGAAGGTAAAAGACTTATTACCCGAGGAGGTAAAGCAATATTTCTTAGAAGAAGATGACTTGTATGAATTAAACTACCCAGTAGAGAAATACCCCGAAAAGGTGAAAAGTCATAACTTTAGCAAAGAGAAAATATACGAAGGAAAACTAATGGGGATAAAAGGACAATACCTGATATTTGAAGACGATACTGTTATTAATATAAGAAACAACGAGGGCTTGGTTGTTAATATTAGTAGGGTGTAATTAATGTCTTAGTAAGACTTCGAGCTTCTAGTTACCTAGGGTGTGTGACAAAACGACTACTACAATTATTGTAGTAGTCGTTTTGTCTTTAGTAAGCTTATACAGTATTATTGGTAGACTCTTAATAATATTTTTGTAGGGGTATTTACGACTAAAACCTGTTTTTAGACTAACTACGATAAACATTTTTACCTGAATATTTTACTGATTTACAAGTAATAATATACTTTCTTTGATTCATCTATCAATACCTTATACCAAAATGGTATATACTACTTCTATATTAGTTTATAACTTATCTGGCTCTATATTACCTTCCCACATATTTTTGACTATACCATCGGCAAGTCCTATTTTTGGGATAAATATATTCTTAGCACCTGCCCATTTCATAGCTTGCAGATACAATTTAGTCGCTGGAATTATAACATCGGCTCTATCAGTATTCAAGCCCAATTTAATAACCCTATCCCTATAGTTCATTCCTTTCATCATAAGGTAGAGTGCATTTAGCTTTACTTGGCTTATAGATTTATTAGGCTTGCGGTCTATCATTTTAGAAACTCTATTAATATTACCTCCCGAGCCTATTACATCTATATTTTTCAAACCTTTGCAATTGATTCTTATCCAATTCTTCATCTCTAGGCTTTCTTTTTCTATTGTTTCTTCATCACTCTTAAGTACCCTTACAGTTCCTAACCTAAACGATCTTTGGTTTAGTATATTACCCTTCGAAAAAACAGAAACTTCAACACTACCTCCTCCTACATCTACATAAAGATAATTCTTATCCTTGTCTATAAGATGCTTTATCTCGGTAGCCGAAATAATCGAGGCTTCTTTTTTACCATCTATTATTTCTATATTGATACCCGTATTAAGCCTTATCCTATCAGCTATTTCTTGCCCATTACTAGCTTCTCGCATAGCTGAAGTCGCAAATGCTTTATAGTTTTCGACCTCGTAAGCTTTCATCAAAAGCTTAAAAGCGTTAATAGAATTCTCTAATCTTATATAGCTAGCTTCCGATATTTCACCTATCTCAAATGTATCCGCTCCTAGTCTTAGAGGAACTCTAGTCAAGGACACTTTCTTATAAACAGTCTCAACATCACCTATAACACTAGCTATCAGCAACCTTACCGCGTTAGACCCTAAATCTATAGCTCCGAATTTTTGTACTTTCAACAAATTAGTCTTCTTTTTTATCCTTTTTAGGGAAATTAAACGATACTGTTTTACCTTTCTTTATATCTTTCCAATGCTTATTTCTGAAATCTATCTCTACTATACCTGTAGTAGGTATTTTGTCTATATTCATACTGCCATATTTGTTCACAAAATCGGTTATACCATGGTCGTGACCAAATATCATAACAGAATCGTAACTGTCGTCTAGTGCTTTTATGGTTTTAAGTAAGTAACCATCACTAAAACTATATAGAGATTTGTTTATTTTAAGATTAGAAAAGGGGTAATTAAGTTTTTCTGCAAATATAATAGCCGTAGAAATAGCCCTGATAGCACTACTAGATAATATAAGCCCAGGCACATCTATATCTATTTTACTCGCTAGTTTGTTTGCATCTTTTATCCCTCTTTTGCTAAGAGGACGATGTGTATCCTCTATATTTTCATGTTTCCATGACGATTTTGCGTGTCTTACTATATATACCTTCTTCATCTTTATATATTTATGGAGCTAATCTTTGTTTTTTCCACTTATAATCTTTTTCTAATTCATATAGAACTCTGTCGTGCATCCTATTAGGTCTGCCTTGCCAAAACTCTATAGATACAGGTTTTACTATATACCCTCCCCAATGCTCTGGGCGTTTTATCCTTTCTTTTGGGTATTTGTTCTCGAACTCCTCTAGCCTATCGTCTAAGTATTCTCTGGAAGGAACTATTTTACTTTGCTCCGATGCCCACGAACTAACTTGGCTTCCATAAGGTCTACTTTCAAAATATCCATCCGATAAATTACTCGGTAATTTCTCTGCCTTTCCTTTTATTATTACTTGCCTTTCCATATTGTACCAAAAGAACGATAAACAAACATTATTGTTAAGTCCTATTGCCTTTCCTTTTTCACTTTCATAGTTAGTATAAAACTCGAAACCTTCCCAAGTGAACCTTTTCATAAGAACTATCCTACTTTTAGGATAACCGTCCTTACCTATAGTCGACAGATTAACTATATTAATTTCACCTTCACTACCAGACTCTTCCATCTCGTAAAACCATTTCTGAAATAGCTCCATCGGATTATCAGGAACCTCTGCTTCCGACAACTGACTTTTGCTATAAACTTTCCTGTGGCTACCTAAATCTTTTACCATCTATAAAACTTAAACATATTATAATATCAAAGATAAAATATTTCTAAGTCTTATTCCAAGGTTTCCTTTATAATTTTGTTAATTTTTTTATAATGACTTATCACCATTATATGAGTCCCGTTTTTGATTATTTTTATATTTCCTTTTAAGTTTTCTAAAGGAAACACATTGTCTTTATCCCCTTGTATATGTACTGTATTATCCTTATACCAAGAGCCTTTCCACTCCAAAAGAGACCTAGTTGCCCATTTGATATAAAGCAAATCTATAACCGTTACATATTTCTTATAAAACACTTTTCTCTTATAGTATTTCCTATCTGTAAACTTAAACCACATTTTAACCAACGTCTTATATATATAAGGAGGTATAAAATAATAAAACTTCACAAACTTCCCTATTTTCATAAACAAAGGTTTTTCTTCGTAGTCTTTTACGCTAGATATAAGTATAAGTTGCTTACAATTTCTTATTTTAGAAACCTCTTGCATTATAACTCCTCCCAAAGATACTCCTACAAATATACTCGGCTCATCTTTTATTTGTTCAGCCAAACGACTAGCATAAGAATGCAATCCCTCCCTTATACTAAGAGGGGCTATCCATTCTAATTTGTTTATCTCATACTTTCCTGAGTCAAATTCTATATTCTCAAATATTTTAGAATTTGTACACATACCTGGCATTAGGTATACAGATGTTTTCTTATTCAATATCCCTATCCTTTAATTACTGATCTAGATATTACTATTTTCTGTATTTCAGATGTCCCTTCGTATATCTGGGTTATCTTAGCATCTCTCATAAGTCTCTCTACATGATAGTCTTTTACAAAACCGTTACCACCGTGTATCTGTACAGCTTCAGTAGTCACCCACATAGCAGTGTCCGATGCGTAAAGCTTAGCCATAGCCCCTGACTGAGTATAATCGTTACCCATATCTTTGTCCCAAGCTGCCTTCATACACATATGTCTTGCTGCGTCTATCTGAGTTTTCATATCTGCTAACTTAAATGCTATTGCCTGATGCTCACAGATAGGTTTACCAAAAGTAACTCTCTCTTTAGAATATTTAAGTGCCAATTCGTAAGCCCCAGAAGCTAGACCCAAAGCCTGACTAGCTATACCTATACGTCCTCCCGAAAGAGTCTTCATAGCAAACTTAAACCCGAATCCTTCCTCTCCTATTCTATTTTCTTTAGGTACTTTCATGTCAGTAAACATCAAAGAATGCGTATCAGAACCTCTTATTCCTAGTTTATTTTCTTTGTTTCCTACTACAAAACCGTCCATAGTCTTTTCAACTATCAAAGCATTTATTCCTCTGTGTCCTTTTTCTACATCAGTCTGTGCTATTACTATATAAAAATCAGCACTATTACCGTTAGTTATCCAGTTTTTTGTTCCATTAACTAAGTAATAGTCTCCTTTATCTTCAGCAGTTGTTTTTTGAGAAGTAGCATCAGAACCAGATTCTGGCTCACTCAAACAAAAAGCTCCTATTATCTCTCCTGTAGCTAGTTTCTTTAAGTATTTGTCTTTTTGTTCTTTATTACCAAAAGTTTCAAGTCCCCAACAAACCAAAGAGTTATTAACCGACATAACAACCGATGCCGAAGCGTCAACTTTAGATATTTCTTCCATAGCTATAGAGTAAGAAACAGTATCCATACCTCCTCCACCGTACTCAGGAGAAACCATCATACCTAAGAAACCTAACTCTCCCATTTTCTTTATTTGCTCTTTAGGAAACTCTTGCTTGTCGTCTCTTTCTATTACTCCTGGTAGAAGCTCGTTTTGTGCAAAATTTCTTGCAGCTTCTTGTATCATTAATTGCTCTTCGCTTAGATCAAAATTCATCTTTAGTTGTTTTTATATTTTTTATAAATATATGAATTTTATATAGCTTTAGGAAGCTAAAACCAAAACAAAAACAAACTTATGAGTATAACAATTAACACTGCATCTATTTACCATATTTACAAAAAACCATGCTTTTTCTAAATATTCGACAAACTATTATGACTACAACTAACACTTTAAGATTATACATTACACTTTCAAAAGTCTATAATATCTAAAAAGCGCCAAATTCATTGTTTCTTACAGCTTCTATTATCCTTTGATCCCCATCTAGCATCCTTAATGCTATCCAGCGAGTGTTATTCAGTTTCGGATACATTTCACTAAGGTCATTACTTAGTTCTAGTATAGATTTCTCTAGTTTTTTAGGTATATTTTTAAGTCTATAAGGTTTGCACACAGTCTTCCCTGTAGATATTTCGTCTATAGCTTTTAACAATTCAGGCATACCTATATTGCTTCTTGCATTAGTCAAAATCACTGGTACTCCTAGTTTTCTTGCCAAAGATCGAGTATCTATATCTATACCGTTTTTCTTAGATTCATCAGATAAATTCAAGCATAAAACAGCCCTATCGGTTATCTCCAAAACTTGTAATATAAGATTTAAGTTTCTTTCTAACCTACCAGAATCGGCAACTATAACAGTAACTGTAGGGTTTGCAAAAAGTATAAAATCCCTAGCTATTTGCTCGTCTTGAGAGGTTGACAATAGAGAATAAGTCCCTGGTAAATCGACTATTTTATATTTATTTTCATTATAATTAAAAGCCCCTTCCGCCCTTGATACCGTTTTACCAGGCCAGTTACCTGTATGTTGTTTCAAGCCCGTAAGATTGTTAAACACAGTGCTTTTACCAGTATTAGGGTTACCTGCCAGAGCTATTATATAGTCATTATCACCTATATTAGCTCCCATTTTTTTCAAATTACTAGAACTATAATGTTCACAAGAACCACAAGCACTTTTAGCTTTATCTTTACCCATAATCTATACTTTTCTTATTAATATATTACTAGCCTGATCGTCTCTTAAGGCTATAAGAGTATTCTTGATAAGGTAAGCCCTAGGGTTATCCAAAGGATTGACCAAACCTATAGAAATATCCGAGTTAACAACAAAACCTAAGTCCAACAACCTACGTCTTGCCATACCTCTACATTCTTTGGAAATACCGACTATAACACCTTTTTCTTCAGTTTTAAGATTAGACAATCTCACTACATTGTACTCTTTGGTTTCAGTATAGTCTACTTGTATATTGTTAGCTGTTATTTTATCTATCTTACATACGTTACCTTCATTGTTTATCTGCATAAACGAATCTTCGTTTTTCAATATCAATATTTCAGAACCTATATGTAAGTCTATTTTTAATATCTCTTTATATATGACCTCAGGTTCATCTTCTATATGCAATATTTTACATATACTATCGGGTTTAGCTTCTATTAACGAGAAACTATCTACCATAATCATTTCTCCTGCCTCAGTAGGTATAGGGTCACCATGAGGGTCGTACCTCGGGTTCCCTAGTTTTATATCTAAGTTCCTTACCTGAGAAATATCTAATAAATGCTCCATTTTTTCGGCTTTACTATGCCATTCGGTTTTATCGTAACCAGTTTCTTCCGACAGAAATTTCTCCCAAAGTCTATGAGTTCTTATTACCCTAAGAGCATAATATCTTCCTTTTTCTTCTAGCGAAATAGTTTCTGCCGATACTTTTATCAGTTTATCTCTATTCATCTGATCTAATAAAACCATCATATTTATATTCTTAAGCTCAAACAAATCAATAGTAGTTGTCAAAGAAGCTAACTGTTTTTTGTCTTCTATATGATACAAATACTTCAAAACATCTTCTATTACAGTAGTTGTATTTTCGGCTTTACTTTCCTTTATAAGCCAATAGTAACCACCATTTTGCCTAAACAACATATACAATATAAATACTACAACAGCAAATACCAAAAGCAATAACAAAGGGTGACTTAAGTCTATCATATCTTATTTTTTTTCTACAAACAGGTTTTTACATATCTCCTTAGATAAGTTTTTCTCTACTTCATCTATTGCCACTAGCACTGACTGATCAAAGTCTTCTATATCTATTATTTGGATTACACTCCCTAGCTTAACTAGGTTTTTATCTAAATATTTCAATAAACTCGAAGAACTATCCTTAACTCCTACCACCACACAAGACTCTCCTATTAGCAGGTCAGACAACATTATTTTCTTATGCAAAACCAGATCTCCATTCTTACTAGGTATAGGGTCTCCATGCGGGTCGTGACTAGGAAACCCCAAATAAGAGTCTAGCTTATCCACTAACTGACCAGAGACTATATGCTCCAATTGCTCGGCTATTTCGTGAACATCGTCCCAGTTAAAACTTAGTTTATCTACCAGAAAAACCTCCCATAATCTGTGCTTACGGATTATATCTACAGCTATACTTTTACCTTGATCAGTAAGAGAAACTCCTTGATATTTCTTATAAGTAACAAGATTTTTGTTAGCCAATTTCTTTATCATATCGGTAGTTGACGAAGCTTTAGTATCCATTTTGGCAGCTAAAGAATTAGTATTAACATCACTACCAGTATAACATTGAATATGAAATATAGCTTTAAGATAATTTTCTTCGGTATTTGTTATAGTTTGACTCATAATAGGGCAAATATAACTATTTTTTTAGATTTGTCTAAAAATAAAACCTCAGCAAAACTTTATCTCTCATTTTTTTTAAAATTGGAATAATTACATTTATTATTTATATTCATCAAATAACCATAAAAAAATAAGTATATTTGGGCATAAAAATATTTATGAATGTATTAATACCACTACCTAGTTTCGATTTCGAATTAACAGAAGTAGCAGTCCCATGGAAACTATTCACTCAAAGAGGATATAAAGTCACTTTTTCTACTTATGATTCTATAGAGGCTAAAGTAGATTCTAAACTTATAACAGGAGTCATATTCGGGCAATTAAAAGCCAAAGCCGAAGCACAAGCTATGTACAGAGAAATGATATTAAGCCAAGAATTCAAAAAACCTATAAAATACAAAGACATAGACCCAAGTAAGTATGATTTACTTCACTTACCAGGAGGTCATGCCAAAGGAATGCGTCAATACCTAGAAAGCAAAATACTACAATCCAAAACTCTAGAATTCTACCAATCGAACAAGATAATAGGAGCTATTTGTCACGGTTCTATAGTGCTAGCACGTACTATTAATCCCGAAAACAATAAAAGTATAATTTACAAAAACAAAATATCGGCTCTTACCAAACCTTTGGAGATGTTTGCTTATATAATAACTTCATGGAAACTAGGTAAGTACTACCGAACTTACCCTGAATACGTAGAAGATGAGGTAAAAAGAAACCTATACAACCCTAAACAGTTCAAAAGAGGCTTCATCAACCCGTTCAAACCTTTCGTATGTATAGATCAAAAACTAGTAACTGCCCGTTGGCCTGAAGACACTTACTGGTACACTAATGCTTTGATATCTAAACTAGAGAGTTAAACAAAACAATTAATATATAATAAAAACAAAAAAACATCAGCCAAGCTCTTATACTTAACTGATGTTTTTCTTTATTATATACAGATATACTTCTAGTAATAAATATTTCTTTTAACTTTAGAAATATACCTAGCAAGCCTTATAACTTGATGACTATAACCATATTCGTTATCGTACCATATATATAGCAATATACTATTGCCTTCTTCGGTAACTATAGTAGCATTACTATCGAATATAGACGGACAATTAGTCCCTATAATATCTGAAGAAACAAGCTCAGGATTAAGCGAATATCTTATTTGCTCTACCAAACCACCTTCTAAAGAGTGTTTTCTCATTATATCATTAAGCTGACTTTTAGTCGTTTTTTTATTTATACGAAGACTAAGAATAGCCAAAGACCCATTAGGAACAGGCACTCTTATAGCATTAGAAGTAAGCTTCCCCGCCAAAGCCGGTAATGCCTTAGCTACAGCCTTACCAGCTCCAGTTTCGGTAATAACCATATTAAGAGCGGCAGCCCTACCTCTACGTTCTTTTTTATGCATATTATCGACCAAATTCTGGTCATTAGTATAAGCATGTATAGTCTCTAAGTGACCATTTTCTACTCCAAACTCATCTTCTATGACCTTAAGTATAGGAGTTATAGCGTTAGTAGTACAACTAGCTGCTGAAAATATATCAACATTATCAGGATTATGATCTTTATGATTCACACCATATACTATATTAGGAACTCCTGCACCAGGGGCAGTAAGTAATACTTTGGCTGCTCCTTTGGCTTTCAAGTGCCTACTCAACTGCTCCTTATCTCTGAACGCACCTGTATTATCTATTATAAGAGCGTTATTTATACCATATTTGGTATAGTCTATATCCTCAGGATTGTTAGCGCTTATGAATTGTACCGAAGTACCGTTTATTATAAGAGAATTATTAGCAGCATCAATCTTTACACCTCCAGAAAACTCTCCATGAACAGAATCTATAGACAAAAGAGAAGCTCTTTTCACTAGCACTTGCTCATTTATAGCTCCACGAACCACTATAGCTCTAAGTCTCATTTGCTTCCCTTCTCCCAGCTGAGTCATCAACTCTCTGGCAAGTAAACGACCTATACGACCGAAACCATATAACACAACGTCTTTTGGCTCTATTTCGTTAATACTTTCTGCTTCTATCAATTCTTCCTTTACAAAAATAATTGCATCTTCTATTTTTTCTGATTTACCAGAATATAAAAAAGCCATTTTACCTAAGTCTATTTTAGAATGAGATAAATCTATTGTTTTTATAGCTTTAGCAAGTAATAAAGCATCAAATATCGATATAGATTTCCCCACAAACTCAGTACCGTAGTCTATCAAATTAAGTATATGACTTACGTTTTGGTCTATCAAAGGGTTTCTGAACAAAACCATTTCTATAGATTTGTCGTACCATAAATCACTTATTACGCTAATAAACTCTACTGTAGCTCTTCGTTTTTGGGTCTGAAGAGTAAGCTCCTTCTCGTATTTTTCTGAATTAAGCATTCTGTTTTTTTTTATTTTAAAAATATTCGGTAAAAGTAAGTATTTACATCTACTTACAGACCATCTTCATATTAAAATATTGTTACCTAAAGCAAACTAAGACTAATCTAAGCCATATTCTTTTCTTAGTTTTTTGGTAAGACTAGCAACAACCAAATCATAAGAATTATCAAGTTGTATTTTTATAAATTCCTCGGGTAATTCGGCATCTAACACTAGAGTATTCCAATGTTTTTTGTTCATATGCCAACCTGGTATTATATCTGGGTAAGTTTCTCGTAGCTCTACGGCTAGTTCTGGGTCACATTTAAGATTAGCCGAAAAGGGATGTTTATCGAGGTTGGTCAATGCAAACATTTTGTTGCAAACCTTAAATACTAAGGTAGAATTATCGAAAGGAAAACTCTCTGTAACATGAGGTTTCGATATGCAATATTCTCGGAAAACTTCTATATTCTTCATATTAATTGTTTTGTATCACTGTAAATCTAAAATCATTTCAACTATTCTATCTGCTTTTATTTGTTCCGAATCGGACTTGTAGATATAGTCTAACCACGATTGTTGTTTTTTACTCTCAAGTTTATTATAATTATCTAAAACACAACTTTGTTCGTTTTCGAAGCAACTAATTATTTCTGCTGTCAAAACCAGAAGAGTCTCTTCTATATAAAATCTAACTCTAACACTATCTCCGCTTTCTTTTTTCAGAATCTTTCTCAACTTAGCATTCAAAGACAAAAAGAGAGAACCATCTCCCATAGGCATCAATTTATGACGCACTACTTCATGATTATCTATAAAACCATTAACCATAACCCATCCGAAATTATTTTTAGGATTTTGTTTTATTTCAGGAATACGGGTATAAGTCCAACCTCCTTTACCATCAAATTTGGAAAGCAGATATTCTTTATCTATTAAATATTTTTTATTTTTCATAATCTCATTAGGCTACCATTTTACAACGCTCTTGTTTTTAGAAACCAGATATTCATTAGCCTTTTCAAAATGATTATTACCAAACCAAAAACCTCTATTAGCACTAAGAGGAGAGGGATGTCCTGACTTTAGAATAAGGTTATTTTCAATGTTAATTTGTTTCCCTTTTTTGTGAGCATAACCACCCCAAAGCATAAAAACTACATTTTTTTTTTGCTCAGAAACAATATCAATAATACTACTAGTAAAAGTCTCCCAACCTATATTTTTATGAGAATTAGCTTTTCCTTTCTCGACAGTAAGTACAGAATTAAGCATAAGAACTCCTTGCTTAGCCCAATGTTCCAAACAACCATTTTTAGGGTCATAACCAGGATTATTATTTTTAATTTCTTTGAATATATTGGTAAGTGACCTAGGGATAGTAACACCTTTGTTTACCGAAAAACAAAGTCCGTTAGCTTGCATTTCTCCATGATATGGGTCCTGCCCTATTATTACTATCTTTATTTGTGAAAAATCACATAAGTTTAAAGCATTAAAAATATCGTTATATTTAGGATAGCATATATTTTCATTGTACTTGCTATAAACTTCTTTTTTTAGTTCTTTGAAATAAGGTTTTTCTAATTCATTTTTAAGAATATCTCCCCAAACCTTGGTTATAGTTTTGTCCATTTATATTTACAATTTACATCACAAATATATACTATTAATTGATTTGTATATCCTATTTATAAATTCTTAACTCAAAGACTAAAAAACCATTAATTTTATTTACAAAAAAAAAGCCCCAAACCAACCTATAAAGTCTGAGGCTTTTTTTAAAACTAATCAACAATCTTCTTTTATTCAGATCAACTTCCCGTTTATTTATAACGAATAAGTTTCAAAATATATTTATACATATGCTATATACACATAAGCTATGTTTTTTTACTCAACTTAAGATACTCTTCATTTTATCACACCTTATATCAAGGCACAATATAGACAAACTGTAGTAATATAATATTTAGGAAACTACTTCTACTAGAAAAAGAGAAGTAGTTATTATTATTTTTGTTTGGTTTTATCCCTGCAAATAAAGAACAAATAAAGACCACGAATAGACCAATAATAGCCGCAAATAGACCAATCCCAGCTACAAATAGATCAATATTGTTCCTCTTAAAAAAAGCACAAACCAATAAAAACTTAACACATAGTTAGTTGAGTTCAATAAGCTTATTAAGCTACAAAAAGAAATATTCACCCCTAAAAAGCAATTAACTAGCACTTACACAAGACAAAAGACTTGTCTTTTACGCTTATTAAATTCACATAAAGTTCCGTATTGCGTAATAATTTAAAATACAATTAAGAATAAAAGATAAAATCATTAGATTTGACGTTATCAAAACAAGATTAGATGAAGAACCTTTACAAAAAAATACTAGCTTTCGGCTACGATAAAAAGTTTAATAAAATAGATACTAAAAGGGTAACTATACTTAATGCTTTGTGTTTTTACTGGGGCTTACTTCTAGTTTTATTAATATTTAATCATATTTTTAACACAGGCAACATTACAGCTGCATTTATGAATACCGTAACCCTAATCGGAGCCATATCTGTACTAGCATTACAATATCACAAAAAATACAAACTAGCTACATTTTTGTTTTTCTACTTAGCATTTCAGAGTACTTTTTCGTTATCAAACATAATATCTCAAGGTAAATCTATAGAGTACTTCTATATAATAATGCCTCCTTTAGCACTACTTTTTTCTAGTAATAAATACTTCACAACTTCTATACTTGTGATATCTTATTTACTTTTTATAATCCCTAATAAAATAAACCCTATATACCCCGAAGAAATGTTACTCTCTGATATTCCTGTTTTGGTTTTGTTTTTAATATTCTATATACTTATCAATTTCTTCTTGAAATTAAATACTAAAAACGAGCTTATTTTAGAGCAAAAACAAAAAGAGCTAGAAGACTTAAATGAATTCCAATCACAGTTTTTTATAAATATATCACATGAGATAAGAACTCCTCTAACTCTTATAAATGGACATATTGACAACATAGAAGACCCTAAATTAAAATATAATATAAAAAAACAATCATCCAAAATAGAGCAAATAGTAGATGATGTAATAGACTTAAGCAAAATAAAATCTTCTAATTTTGAGTTAAATATAAAACCTACAGATATAGTAGAGCTAGCTAATAAAATACAGCTTTCGTTCGAACCTCTTTTTAACAGAAAAGGAATATACTTCAAATTTACAAAACCTAAATACTCTATTATAACTGATATTGATTCTATTTTTACAGAAAGAGCCTTGAATAATATAATGTCGAACGCTTTAAAGTTTACTGAAAAAAACCAAACTATTATATTTAAAATAGAAAAAGCACACAATGAGGTTTCCTTAATAATATCTGATACAGGGATAGGTATTTCAGAAGATGATTTAACTAAAATATGCAACAGATTTTACCAAGCAAAAAATGATATAAACAAAGCTGGTGGTAGTGGAATAGGACTTGCTTTTTCCAAAGAAATAGTAAACTTATCTGGAGGTGAGTTATATATAAAAAGTGAACTAGATAAAGGTAGTACATTTAGTATATACTTACCTATATCTAAACAATTAGCTGCTATTAATCACTATCAACCAGAACATAGCGCTTGTAAAATAGCCAATATAGGAAACAACTCGGCAAACAACAATCTAACAAATGTATTAATAGTTGATGATTCTTTCGAAATGAGAGAATATCTTAAAAGTTTATTACACCAGTACAATTTAACAGAAGCTCAAGACGGATATGAAGCCTTGGACATATTAAAAAACAACAATACCGATTTAATAATAACGGACTATATGATGCCTAAAATGGATGGATTTGAACTTATCAAATCCATCCAAAAACTAAATTACGACATACCTACTCTAATGCTAACTGCTGTTTCTGACAATAAAAGTAAACTAAAAGTCTTAAGATTAGGTATTGAAGACTATATAAATAAACCTTTTGAAAAAGAAGAACTATTAATAAGAGTAAATAATATAATATCGAACAACAAAAAAAGAGTTGAATATATAAACCTACAAGAAGAAGAAAACAAACAAGAGGAACATGAAAGACCTAAAAACACAGAATGGGTCAGTAAAGTAATTGAATATATAGAAGACAACTCTAATAATCCTGACCTTAAACAAATAGATTTGATACTGAATTTCAACATATCTAAAAGTGCTTTTTACAGGAAGATAAAAATAGAGACAGGATTAACTCCTGTGAAATTCATAAGAGAAGTAAAACTTAACAAAGCTAGATTATTACTAGAACAAGATAACGGATATCTGATAAAGCAAGTCGCTCTAGAAGTAGGATTTAGGAGTACATCATACTTCACTAAGATATATCAAGAACATTTCGGAGTGAAACCAGAAAACCTCTAAACTTAAAAAAACTCTAAGCCATAACGAAACAACTTAGAGCTTTAGCAAAACTAACCAACTAATCCAACACTATCAATCCCATCTATCTTTTATATTATATGCGAAGCCTAATTCTAAATTATTTATAATTCTGTAAGATGAATAAATATAAGATTACATGGTTCTATAGCTAGTTTAGCTCCTAATGTTTTCTTTTGGGGAACAATGGAGTATTAGTAATCTCAATTTAAAAGTAACAGAGAGAAGAAAAAACATATTCAAGCTTAAAACCTCGTGTTTTGAACCATCGTTTCAAAAATCACCTTTGGAAGCGTCTTGCGATAGCTAATTCAGTGATATTTTTACTATATTTGAAAAGAAAAAAATTTGGCCGATTAATATCGGACTAGACCATTAGCATCATAAACAATATATAATATGAAAACAACAGGAAACCTTATATGGTTAGTGTTCGGAGGAGTCTTTATAGCTATAGAATATTTATTAGCCAGTTTGGCTCTTTTTGTAACTATAATAGGAATACCTTTTGGGATACAAACCCTGAAACTAGCAGGACTTGCTATATGGCCTTTTGGCAAAAAAATAGTTAGTAAACCAAACGATTTTGGTTGCTTATCAACCATTATGAATATAATTTGGTTCTTTGTAGGTGGGTTTTGGATCGCTCTTTCGCATGTATTCTTCGGGATATTACTTGCTATTACTATTATAGGATTACCATTTGCTAACCAACATTTCAAATTAGCC
Organism: Flavobacteriaceae bacterium; assembly: GCA_013215105.1. GTDB lineage: Bacteria > Bacteroidota > Bacteroidia > Flavobacteriales > Flavobacteriaceae > DT-33. Next base: position 14,286 of record JABSPL010000221.1, on the reverse strand, counting down.
GCATTAGCACTTAGTCCTTTTGGTAAAGATATAGTTGATGAATAGTTGTTTATATAAATTTAAAAGGATGTGAATACTGATGTTCACATCCTTTTATTGCATTAATGTAGTTTGACCTGTCTTAGCTGTCGTTTGTCTAAAAAAATATTTTACTAAGCAAATAGTTCTTTTATTTGTATAATAATTAACTTCAAAATTATAAATAATGAAAAAATTAATCAAAAACATAGTCTTAATAATATTACTACTATCACTTAACTCTTGTATAGTAAAGTCAATAAACCCTTTTTATACAAAAAAAACTATAGTAAACAAAGACATATTGATAGGCGAATGGACCGACGGAGATAAGGACAAAGGCAAATGGAAAATAATGTCTTTTCAAAAAGAAATATTAGGAGAACATAAAGATAAAGACATTTCAAAATGGAAAAAAGAAGATTTAGAAATGTATAATAATGTTAAGAACAAATACTTTGTAGAGTATATTGATAATGGGGAAAAATCGGGATTTATAGCTACTCCTTTCGAAATAAACGGAGAACTCTTTATAGATTTTTACCCTCCTAGTTATGAAATAAACGGTATAAACTCTTTACTAAAATATCATTTATTAGAGACTCACTCTTTGGCTAAACTTATAATAGATGGAAGTAATAATATTAGTTTCAAATGGATGAGTCAAGATAATATAGAGAAACTATTCAAAGAAAAAAAGATAAAAATAAAACATGAAAAAATAGGATTGAAAGACCTTGGAGAAGACAATAAAATACTCCTTACAGCTTCATCTGAAAAGCTACAAAAGTTTATAAAAAAATATATGAATTCCGATTTTGATAAAAAATGGGGTGCCGATCTATCTTTTGACCTTACACGTAACTAATATGATAAAAAGAAATAAACACAGACCTATAGTTTTCAATGCCATAGTATGGTCTTTATCGTTTGTACTATTGCTTATTTACTTTAGCGAAGACGATAAACCTAGCACTATAGACTATATATACTAGTTGCTTTTTATCTACCACAATAGCTCCTTCTCTGATAATTATATACTTGTGTATTCCTTTTCTTTTGAGAAAGCAACGATATATTATATTCTCTATATCATTTGCAACCATCGTCTTAGCATTCAGTTAGTTCAATAATTGGTTTTTTCAGTCGTTTATAGATTATCTATTTCCTGAATATTATTTTATATCATACTATACTTATCAGCAATTGATTATTGTGTTTGGCTTTGCATTGTTATTGATAAGTTTATTACGAATATCCGAAGATTGGTTTTATTTTAATAAAAATGAGAACAACCTTCTGAAGTTAAAAAACAACCAGATACAAACTAAACTTAATTCATTGAGAACTCAAATAAATCCGCATTTTTTATTCAATTCGCTCAATGTTATATACTCTCTTTCTTTGGAAGATAACAAAAAGACATCAGAGTCTATAGTTCAGTTATCCGACATTTTACGATATGTAATTTACGACTGTGATACTGATACAGTTTCTCTAAAAGAATAAATAAATATGCTAAAAAACTATATAGCTTTTCAGAGGTTGAGGTATAGTAATAGTGTGAATATAAGTTTTACAGAAAAAACATCGAATAACAGTTTTAAAATACCTTCTATGATATTATTATCCTTATTGGAAAACAGTTTCAAACATGGCTTACAAGGTGATAAAAGGCAAGAGTTTTAATGACTAAAAGTGATGACTATTTGGTAAAACAAATAGCTAAAGAGGTTGGCTATTCTAACTCTACATATTTCCCTAAAGTATACCATGAGTTCTTCGGCACAAAACCTATAGACAAGAAAAAAGCCTCTATATAATCGTAAGATTATTAGAGACTTTTAAGCGGTCTGGACGGGACTCGAACCCGCGACCCCCTGCGTGACAGGCAGGTATTCTAACCAGCTGAACTACCAGACCGTTACTGTTAGCGGTTGCAAATGTACACCCTTTTTTCAGTCTGACAATGGTTTTTTTTACAAAAATCACAATAATTTCCGCCTCTGAATAAGGTAAGTTTCCAACACTTGCTTATATTCCTTATTAACAGACAATTCCTTGTATTTTATTTTATATTTAGCACAATATTTTTTTAACTCATCAATGTTTTTGTTCATTTTATCCACGTAGTGTTCTTTGAAATCTTCAGAATTCAACTCTACAGTGTCATTTGTTTCTACATCTACTATTTTTTTAGAACCTCTACCTATTTCAAATTCTTTTTCAGTTCCAGGGTCTAACACATGAAACAAAACTACTTCGTGATTATTGTATTTAAAATGCCTCAAGGCATCAAACAACTCACTTTTATCGGTATAAGCCTCTAACATATCTGTAAAAAGAAAAACAAGAGAACGCTTATGTATCTTTCTACCTAATAAATTCAAACATTCTATAGTATTTGTTTTTTTTACAGGCTTACTTTTAAGTGTTTTTTCTAATTCCTTATATAATTGAATCGTGTGTGTTTTACTATTTTTAGCAGGGGAATAATAATCTATACCATTAGAATACAAACTAAGACTCACTGCGTCTCGTTGAGAAGATAGTAGATTAATTAAACTAGCTGCCGAGACGCAAGAAAACCCTATTTTATTCAGATTATCAATATTTTCATTAGAAGACACTGGATAGTGCATCGATGCTGAATTATCTATTATTATATAGCATCTAAGATTAGTTTCTTCCTCATAGTTTTTTACATATATTTTATCAGTTTTAGCATATAGTTTCCAATCTATATTTTTGGAATCCATGCCTTGACTATATTGTTTATGTTCTAAAAACTCGGCGGAATAACCTTTGAACGGGCTTTTATGCATGCCCGAAATAAACCCTTCGACTATTTGTTTAGCCAAAATAGGTATTTCCAAACCGTTATTAAAACTATCTTTGACTACACTCATTATTTAAAAAGTATAAGACAACAACATTTCGTGAGAATCTCTACTTTCTAAACCTTCGGCAGTAGACAATTCATAAGCATAAGCTACTTTCCATTTTTCACTCAAAGTATAAACTAGAGACCCTCCTAGTATATCATCTGTTCTGTAATGAAATCCCAAACCTACAGTTTCATTATAACTAAAAACTGAAGATACTTTTACACTATTAGATATATCATCTAAATATTGATAAAAAACAGAAGGAGACATATCTAAATTATCTGATAAGTGTATCTTATACCCTATTCCTGAATAAATAGAGACATAACTAGTCGCTATTCTAGTAACCCCACCTATATCTTTATATTTATCTGCTTTAATTATATTAGGGCTCGAAAGAGACAAATACAAGTCGTTATATTCGAAATACACTCCCAAACCAAAAGTCATATTTGATATTTTATCATTACTTGCAAACAAAGGATCAGCACTGGTACCTTGCGCCGACTTCAAATCTATTGATGAAATGTAATAACCTGGTTTAATCCCCAAAGAAAGGTAGCTCTCTTCGGAAAACTTTAATTTATACGAAAAATCTATAGACAAGTCTATTTCTTTCTCTATATTAAATGAGGTATTCACAAAAGAGAATCCTATTCCTATTTTATCATTCATACTGTTTCCATAGGAAAAATAGGTTACACTAGGGGAACCTTCAGTCCCTAACCACTGAGCCCTGTAACCTAAAGTAGCGATTCCGCTACCCGAAACACCTACAACTGCCGGATTAAATACATTTTTATTATGTTCATACAGAGCGAAGTTCAAATCCTGTTGAGACATCGCACTTAAACTCAACATCATAAATAGCCCTAAAGCTACAATTTTTCTTATCATCATATCTATTAATATTATTATACAAATATAATTTTTTTTTACACAAACAGAAATAAATAAGAACATATACTTTTAAATGGTTAATTTTAAGTAACTTTACCATTATATCCTATTTTAACCAAGAAACGCGATGAAGAAATACAATCTAAAATACAAAACAATAGGATTACTATTTATAGTTGTATTTTACTTTATATTCGTCCGATTAACAAATAGTTTCATTCCTACTCAAGGAGAAATAGGTATTTCTAACGAAAACACACCTGACAAAATAGTCGCAATACCCAAAAGTATAGAATCAAAAAGCAAGTTCAATATAAAGAACAATTCTTACTCTAAAAACAAATTCACAACTACTATTATAAAGAGAACTACACCTTCATACAAATCTCTTAAATCAAGACCTTTAATAAAAAAAATAACTATTAATTATATTGACTTTTCTGAGTTAAGTAATATTAGCTACAATACCATAAACAGCAAGCACTATATCAGCTTTCAAATCAAAAACTTAGACCGTTCAGAACCTATTGATTTAAACTATATCAACTACAAAATAAACAAATACGATGTGTTTCACAACCCATATACCAATCAAAGTAACTTGCCTTTTTTTGAAATAAACACTAAAGACATTAATAACGCTATTAAACAGCTGCCTTTTTTGAGTGAATACAATATTATCAGTAATTCCAACATAAAACACATATACAAGCTAGGTTTCAATTTAATAAAAAACACGATTCGTAACCAAAACAAACCTTCTATACATACACCTATTAGTACTTTCAATAGTAGAAATTTAAAAGATAGCTATAGAATAACTGTCGGATGGGTTTTTAAATTCAATAGTTCTTCTAAAAAAAATAAATTTAAAAAAGAATTTAGAATATTTGAAGTAATGTATAAAAACTAAACTAGCAAGTCGAATAAACAACAAATATCTTTTACAAATAAAGCTACTAATAGTTTTTTTCTAATATATTTGCCAAAGGAAAAAAACAAACAATGATAAAAATAACTTTACCCGATTCAAGTATAAGAGAAGTAGACATTAATTCTACTCCTATGGATGTTGCAATATCCATAAGTAGTGGATTTGCTCGAAATGTAATAAGTGCAAGTTTTAACGGAGAAACCGTAGAAACCTCTACCAAACTAACTACCGATGGTAGTTTAGTATTATACACTTTTAAAGACGAAAAAGGAAAAGAAGCTTTTTGGCATTCTTCAGCCCATTTATTAGCTCAATCTATAAAGTTTTTTTACCCAAAAGTAAAACTAACAATAGGACCAGCTGTAGATAATGGATTTTATTATGATGTGGATATGGGAGAAGACATCTTTTCTGAAAGTATATTCAAAAAAATAGAAGATAAATTTTTAGACTTTGCTAGAGGTAAATTTGAATTCACTATGCGCTCTTCTACTAAGCAAGAAGCATTAGATTTTTACAAATCAGAAGGAAACGAATACAAAGTAGAACTTATAGAAAACCTAGAAGATGGAACTATAACATTCTGTGATCATTCTGACTTTACCGATTTATGTAGAGGTGGACACGTCCCAAATACAGGAATCATAAAAGCCATGAAGATAATGAGCGTAGCAGGAGCTTATTGGAGAGGTGATGAAAAAAACAAGCAATTAACTAGAGTATATGGAGTTTCTTTCCCTAAAAAGAAAGAACTTACTGAGCATTTAGAAAAACTAGAAGCTGCAAAAGAAAGAGATCACAGAAAGCTAGGTAAAGAGTTAGAATTATACACCTTTTCAAAGAAAGTAGGTGCAGGCTTACCTTTATGGTTACCAAAAGGGGCTGCTTTAAGAGAGCGATTAGAAGGCTTCTTGAAAGAAGCTCAGAAAAAAGCAGGATACGAGATGGTTATCACACCGCATATAGGTCATAAAGAATTATATATAACTTCAGGACATTACGAAAAATACGGTGAAGATAGTTTTCAGCCTATAAAAACACCTAAAGACGGTGAGGAGTATTTGTTAAAACCTATGAATTGCCCTCATCACTGTGAAATATATAACGACAAGCCATATTCTTATAAGGAATTACCTAAACGATTTGCCGAATTTGGGACAGTATATAGATACGAACAAAGCGGGGAATTACATGGACTTACCAGAGTAAGATGCTTTACTCAAGATGATGCACATATTTTCTGTATGCCAGAACAATTAGATACAGAATTTAAAAATGTTATAGACTTAGTAATGTATGTCTTCAGAGCTTTAGGTTTTGAAGACTTTACAGCTCAAATATCTTTGAGAGACAGAGACGACAAAAGTAAATATATAGGTAGTGACGAAAACTGGGAAAAAGCAGAGAAAGCTATAATAGACGCGGCTAAAGAAAAAGGATTAAAAACCGTTATAGAATATGGAGAAGCTGCTTTTTACGGGCCTAAGCTAGACTTTATGGTCAAAGATGTATTGGGCAGAAGCTGGCAATTAGGAACTATACAGGTCGATTACAACTTACCTGAGCGTTTTGACTTGACCTACAAAGGAGCCGATAATAAGCTTCATAGACCTGTAATGATACACAGAGCTCCATTTGGTTCGATGGAACGTTTTATAGCTATATTATTGGAAAATACTGCTGGTAAATTCCCTTTATGGCTAATGACCGACCAAGTAACAATACTACCTATAAGCGAGAAGCATCTAGAGTATGCTAACAAAGTTTCAGAACAATTATCAGAAGCAGGAATAAGAGCAATTGTTGATAGTAGGAATGAAAAAACAGGGAGAAAAGTACGAGATGCTGAAATCAAGAAAATTCCATATATAGTCATAGTAGGAGATAAAGAGATGGAAGATGGTAGTGTTTCGCTAAGAGGAACAACAGAAAAACAAGAATTTAAAGCTTCGGAAGGCAGTGCCGACAAAGCTTTAGAAGAAAAAAGCAATGAAATAAAATCAGGTGCTTTAAATATAAATGATTTTATTATCTTTGTACTCGATAAAGTAAAAAAATCTTTAAAACAGTTTTAATCTTTAAATTTTTCAGTCATAGCAATAAGAAGAAAAAGAGGTCCTAGAAAACCTTTAAGAATAATCAGGGAAGACCAACACAGAATCAACGGAAAAATACGTGATTTGGACGAAGTTCGTTTAGTTGGCGATAATGTAGAAATAGGAGTCTACAAAATTGATATAGCTAAGAAATTAGCTAGGGATATGGAATTGGATTTGGTTGAGATATCGCCAAAAGCCATACCGCCTGTATGTAAGGTAATAGACTATAAAAAGTTTTTATACGAGCAGAAGAAGAAGGAAAAAGCCTTAAAATCTAAAGCTACCAAGGTAGTTATAAAAGAGATTAGATTTGGTCCTAATACAGATGAGCACGATTATGAATTTAAGAAAAAACACGCATTAAAGTTCTTACAAGACGGAGCTAAATTGAAAGCGTTTGTATTCTTTAAAGGAAGATCGATAATATACAAGGATGCAGGAGAAATTTTACTATTGAAACTAGCTCAAGAGCTAGAGGAGTATGGTAAGGTTGAACAGATGCCTAAACTGGAGGGTAAACGAATGATAATGTTCATTTCTCCTAAGAAAAATTAGAAAATAAAATATAAACAAGAAGATAAATATTACGTAGAGATGCCAAAAATGAAGACAAAGTCTAGTGCCAAAAAACGTTTTAAAATAACAGGTTCTGGAAAAATAAAGAGAAAACACGCTTTTAAGAGTCATATATTGACAAAAAAATCTAAAAAGCGTAAATTAAGATTGACCCATTCTGGTTTAGTATCTAAAGCAGATAAGTCAAACATATTACAACAATTGACTTTAAAATAAGTCAACGGAAAAGTTATTAACCCTGAAGTTTGGCTCTATAAGTATTGTATTAACAATCGCCTACTTCAAAAACTAACAAAATTATGCCAAGATCAGTAAATTCAGTAGCTTCTAGAAGAAGAAGAAAGAAAATATTAAAACAAGCAAAAGGTTACTTCGGACGTAGAAAAAACGTTTACACAGTAGCTAAAAACGCTGTAGAGAAAGCATTATGTTATGCTTATAGAGATAGAAAAGTTAAGAAAAGAAACTTTAGATCTTTGTGGATATTACGTATAAATGCAGCATCAAGAATCAACGGAATCTCTTATTCTCAATTTATGGGTAAGATAAAAGCTAATAAAATAGAACTTAACAGAAAAGTTCTTGCCGACTTAGCTATGAATCAACCTAATGCTTTTAAAGCAATTGTAGAAAAAGTAAAATAAATTATTAACAATCTTGTTTATATTTAATGCTCAAACATATAGTTTGAGCATTTTTTTTGTTTAAATTAGCTTTATATTAAAACCCTGAACACAAACTCTGATTAAACACTAGTTGATTAGTTTCACTAGGTTGTTATTGTTTTTCTTGTCTTATTGAGAAGCGTAGAGTATCAAGAAGAAAAAGGCGGAAAAATGCTAACTTATTTTAGATGATATATAACTGTAGAACACTTTTAATACCAAGTGTATTTTGAAATGCCCAAAAAAAAATAGAATTAGTTTTTTTATAGGTCATCTTGATCTTCACATGGTATAAGACCTAGGAGCTATGTAAAAACAACTTAGACGAGGTATGTAAATAAAATACAAATATGAAATTAAAAAACCACATAACAATATTAGGGTGGATAAGAAAATATAATCTAAGCTTATTGAAAAACGATTCTATATCGGGTATCAATGTAGCTATAGTACTTATACCCCAAGGTATTGCTTACGCTATAATAGCTGGCATCCCACCTATATATGGACTTTACACTGCATTTGTAGCTAGTCTTATTTATTCATTTTTAGGAACAGCGAGACAAGTAGCCGTAGGACCAGTAGCTATGGATTGTATGATATTGGCATCTGGAGTATCTGCTATTAGCTTTATAAATACCGAAAACTATATAAGTGTATTACTCTCTTTGACTATAATAATTGGTTTAATACAATTACTGATGGGAATATTAAAATTAGGTTTTTTTGTAAACTTCATGTCTAGGCCTGTTGTTCAAGGATTTTCTTTTTCTATTGCAATATTGATAGGCCTACAGCAGATAAAAAACATAATTGGAACATCTATAGATAGTGACAATACCATTTATAAACTTATCCCAAATATATACGAATCATTAGAATTTTCAGATATACCTACTTTAACCATGGGAGGCATAGCTGTTATTCTTATATTATTATTAAAAAAGATATCTAAAAAAATACCATCGGCACTTATACTTGTAATAATAGGAAGTTTATTAGTCAAATACATACCTTTTTTTAAAGATATATCAATAATAAAAGACTTACCTAGTGGTCTACCTCAATTTGGTTTTTCAGGTTTTAATTATTCTAATTTGAAAGAGTTGTTACCTGTAGCAATTACTCTGGCCGCTGTAGGATACCTGGAACTTATATCTATAGGAAAATCCTTTGAAGCTAAACAAAATGAATATAAAATAGATGCTAACAAAGAACTTAAGGCTATAGGTATCACCAATATAATAGGTTCTTTTTTCGGAGCATTTAGTGCTTCTGCTAGTTTTTCCAGATCGTCTATAAATACTAATTCGGGAGCTAAAACATTAGTTTCTTCTCTGTTTGCTTCGCTTTTTGTAGGCTTAACTTTAATGTTTTTTACATCTTATTTTTATTATTTGCCCAAAGCCATACTTGGAGCTATCATAATGGTATCTGTTTTTTCTCTTATTGATTTTAAAGAAATAAAAAATCTATACATCATAAATAAAATAGACTTTATTGTATTAATAATTACCATGGTAAGCACCTTGATGTTTGGAGTAACTACAGGAGTATTGTCAGGTGTAATAAGTTCTATAGCTATAATGGCTTATAAATCATCTATGCCTCATATAGCTGAACTAGCAAATGTAGAGGGGACTAATATATACCGAAACATCAATAGGTTCCCTAAACTCAAAAAAGAAAAAGATATACTAATACTAAGAATAGACAATGAACTTTATTTTGCTAACAGTGAATATTTAGACAATAAAATAGATGATTTTATAGCTAAACAAACTGATATTAACTTAGTTATTTTAGATTTCTCTAGTATTACAAACATAGATACTACAGCTGCTGCGATGATAGAAAGAAAAATACATTCTTTTAGTTTACTCGATATCAAACTTAATATATGCTCAGTGATAGGTCCGGTACGTGACCAAATAAAAAAATACGGCTTATACAATAAAATAGGGCCAAATAATTTCTTTATGAATATAGACCAAGCCGTATCAGAGCACAAAAACAAAAGACCTTTAGAATTCAAAAAATACACAACACAAACAAATAAATAATATGTTTACAGGAATAATAGAAGAAGTCGCTATAGTCGAAAAAATAGTTAAAAGTAACACTAATTTAAACATTACTATTAGAAGTAATATCACTTCTGAACTAAAAATAGATCAAAGCGTTGCTCATAACGGAATATGTCTTACTGTTGTAAACATAAATAGTGACTTATACACTGTTACAGCTATTAACGAAACAATAAGCAAAACTAATATTTCGGAACTAAGAGAAGGTGATAAAGTCAATATAGAAAGAGCTATGAAGCTGGGAGACAGGTTAGATGGTCATATAGTTCAAGGACATATCGATCAAACAGGTGTTTGCAATTCGGTAGAAAACAAAGATGGAAGTTGGATTTATAACTTCACTTATGATAGTAAACTAAGTAATATAACTATAGAAAAAGGTTCTATTACTATAAATGGTGTTAGTCTCACTGTAGTAAACTCTACCAAAGATGGTTTTAGTATAGCTTTAATACCTTATACTCACGAAAACACAAATTTTAACACATTTAAAAAAGGAACTATTGTTAATTTGGAATTTGACGTCATAGGCAAATATGTCTCTAGACTGTATAACTCAGATAAGATTTAATAATAAAAAATCCGATTAGTCTATATTTTAATAAGGATGTTGATTTTTCAGATAAAAAAATAGATTTAATATATAGACATTTGAGCTTTAAAACTTTTAAATCAAAAGAATTTTTACTAAAAAAAGACAGTATCTGTATATGTTTTTTTTATAATTAAAGGTCTTACTCGTTCTTATTATATAGATAGTAAAGGCAACGAAAAGATAACTCAGTTTGGTATAGAAAATTGGTGGGTTACCAATTACTAAAGTTTTTTGAGACAAACCTCTTCGAATTAATATATAAGAGCTATAGATGAGACTAAAGTTTTATGTATTAATAAAAGTGACTTAGAGGTTTTGTATGTCAAAATACCTAAACATGAAAGAGCTTTTAGAATGATTGCCGAAAATATGCTTATGTCTTATCAGCGTAAGACTGACTTGTATATGCAGATGAATAGTAAAGATAGATATAGTTTTTTTTTATAAATCATCTACCTAAATTCACTCAAAGAATACCTCAATATATGTTAGCATCATATCTTGAGATAACTCCATAATATTTGAGCTTTATTAGAAAGAACATTATATAATTTTATTGTTTATTAAGATACCTTAACTATATTAATTTTCTCATACTATATATTTGTTTAACAATTTAAAACAAAATGATGAAAAAATACTACGTATTAGGCTTAAGATTTACAATAGCAATATCATATCTGTCAGCAGTAGCAGATCGTTTAGGTTTTTGGAGTAAAGAAGTATCTGCTTGGGGTAATTGGGATAGTTTTGTATCATACACCAAGCTTTTAAATCCTTTTTTAAATGATTTCTTAGTGGTTTTTACAGCTTATACTGTAACTATATTAGAAGTAGTACTTGCTATAGCATTAATAATAGGAATCAAAACAAGTTTAGCGTCTAAAGTCAGTGGGTTTTTATTAATTACATTTGCATTAGCTATGTCTATTTCTACTGGAATAAAAGGTGTTTTAGACTATTCGGTACTTACTGCCGCTGCAGGCTCATTTGCTTTGGCTGAGCTCTCAAAAAAATGATATTTACTCAAATATATAAAGTATTATAAATACAATTATATTTATTTCGTACTTTTGTATAAAAAACAATATTTTGGTTAAAATAGGAGATATAGAATTAAATGACTTCCCATTGCTTTTAGCACCTATGGAAGATGTAAGTGACCCACCTTTTAGAGCTTTATGTAAGGAACAAGGAGCCGATGTAGTGTATACAGAGTTTATTTCTTCGGAAGGATTGATAAGAAATGCAACTAAAAGCATAAAAAAACTAGACATATACGAGAAAGAAAGACCTGTAGGAATACAGATATTTGGAGCTAACTTAGAATCTATGCTTAAAACTGTCGAAATAGTAGAGAAATCTAGACCAGATATAATAGATATAAATTTTGGCTGTCCGGTAAAGAAAGTAGTTTCCAAAGGTGCAGGTGCCGGAATACTTAAGGACATAGACCTTATGGTCAAATTAACCAAAGCTATGGTCGAAAGGACTAACCTACCTATAACAGTAAAAACTAGACTAGGTTGGGATACTGAGTCTATAAAGATAGTAGAGGTAGCCGAAAGACTACAAGATGTAGGTTGTAAAGCAATATCTATACATGGTAGAACCAGAGTGCAGATGTACAAAGGAGAAGCCGACTGGACCGATATAGCTAAAGTAAAAAACAATCAAAGAATGCATATACCTATTTTTGGAAATGGTGATGTTGACACCCCCGAAAAAGCAGTTTTGATGCGTGATGAATATGGGCTTGACGGAGCAATGATTGGACGAGCGAGTATAGGAAACCCTTGGTTTTTTAAACAAGTCAAACATTTTTTTGAGCATGGAACTCATATGCCTGCAATAAGCATACAAGATAGAGTTGATATAGCCAAAAGACATCTACAAATGGAAATAGACTGGAAAGAAGTAGAAATAGTAGGAGTCCAAGAAACAAGGAGGCACTATGCTAATTATTTTAAAGGCATTTCTCATTTTAAAGAATATAGGATGAGAATGGTTACTGCTAATACTGCAAAAGAAGTGTTTGATACTTTAGATGAAATAGCAATAAAATTTAAAAACATAGAAATGTTATAATAAAAAAGCCTTCGTTTAATACAAAACGAAGGCTTTTTTTATTCTATTAAACTAATATTATTTATTAGCATTGTACCTCTTAGATACTTCATTCCAGTTTATTACTTCGAAAAAAGCATTTATATAGTCTGGTCTTCTGTTCTGATAATTCAGGTAATATGCGTGTTCCCAAACATCTAAACCTAAAACAGGAATACCTTCACAGGTAACACCTGGCATAATAGGATTATCTTGGTTAGCAGTAGAACAAACATCTACTTTACCTCCTTTGTGTACACAAAGCCAAGCCCAACCTGAACCAAACCTAGTTGCAGCAGCTTTAGCAAAAGCGTCTTTGAATCCATCAAATGAACCATAAGCAGAAGCTATAGCTTCCATAAGTTCACCTGTAGGCTCTCCACCTGCGTTAGGACTCATTATTTCCCAAAAAAGAGAATGGTTATAAAAACCTCCACCGTTATTTCTAACAGCGTTATTGGTCATATCTAAATTTCTTAATATATCTTCTATCGATTTACCTTCTAACTCTGTACCCTTTATGGCATTATTAAGGTTATTCGTATATCCTTGATGATGTTTCCCATGGTGTATTTCCATAGTTTTCACATCTATATGTGGTTCTAGTGCATCGTGTGCATATGGTAATTTAGGTAGTTCAAATGCCATAATATTTATTTTAATTATTTATGATTAATTTTACTGTATAAAAGTAGTCTATTTATCCTTGTTTTTACTCATTATATCGAGTAATATTTTCTTAGCTCTTAACGACCTTACTTTTACATTATTAATAGTTTCTTCCAATTCTATCGATATTTCTTTATATGTTTTTTCTTCAAAATACCTCATTCTTAAAACATTTCTAAAATTGGGTTTTAATAATTTCATATATTTCTCCAATTCATCTATACTTTGCTTCTGAATCAAACTATCTATAGGGGACAATGAATTATCAGTTATATTATTAATAGTTTGGTCGTTTTTATCTAAAGTATATGTTTTTGCTTGTTTATTTTTTTCTTTCCTGTAATGGTCTATAAATATATTATTAGCTATAGTAAATAGCCAATTTTTAAAAATATAAATATTATTATAAGTGTCTATTTTATCAAAAGCCTTAGAAAAAGATTTTATAGTTAAATCTTCAACTTCTGTTTCGTTATTTATTTTAGCTTTAAGAAACCTAAATACATCTAACCAATATTCATTTAAAAGATACTCAAATGCCTTTTGGTTACCCAAAACAGCTTTAGCTATATATTCCTTTATATCTTCAGATTCTTGCATTTACTATTTATCTTTATTAGAATTAAAAATAGTTGATATAAAAATAATAAAATGTAAAAACACATAAAAAGGTTCTATTATAAAATAAAGGTATGAAATGTTTTTTTTATTAAATATCTTAGATATTGAAATAACTATTAAACTATTTA
>JABSPL010000220.1 GCA_013215105.1 Flavobacteriaceae bacterium | reverse complement strand
CGAAAACAGTACCAAGCCCACTAAGGCTACTATAGTTAATCTGGATAATTGTTTTAACATTTGTTTATTTTTATTGTTTATGACTTTGTATATTAATTATTTACTAGTGTTTATCTGCTTTGTTTTTGGGCAACAGTAAACCCATCATATTGATATATAGATATATTCTTTGTTGTTTTTATTAAAAAAATATATAGATATAGCTACTATGTTTATTGTCTGGTCAGAGTATTAGTTATAACACTCTGACTATATTATAGTTTTGTTTATTTAGAGTGATTACTCTCTTCGTATAAGCTTGTTTTTAACTGGTTATATAAGTTTATATCTGGTTTATTCTTCATTTTAAGAGCTATCATCAATGTAGTTGAGGCTATTATTATCCACATGATATCTATTACAAACACATCGGGTTCTTCCCATGTAACGGTATACCATAGCCAATTGCCCGATACAAATCCGTTGGTTATAGGTATAAAGAAACCGAATATACTACCTAGTATTAAGGTGTATTTGTTGGTGTAGTAATTGTCTCGTTTGTAGCGGAACAATAAGGTTAAGGCTAGCCAACCTAAAAAGAAAAACAAGTATAAATAAAGTTTTCTCGACTGGTTAAAGCTACTTGGCAATAACTTAGAGAAGTTGAACGACATAGCTATAATAGGATACATACTAAGGCATATCGCTAAGTATATATGCGACACATTTAGGTTGTATATACGTTGTTTTATTGGAATGTTTTTCTTGTTCCTGGCTTGCATCCATATAAGCACCCCCGATATAATAACAAAACAGGTAATAATGGCTAGTAAAAAGTATATTGATTTAGTCAGAAAACCTCCGTACTGAGCGTAGTGAAATATACCTATAGACTTAGTTATCCTTTCGGCATAGCTATAATTGTAAGGGTCGTTACTATAGTCTATATTGCTAGTACTAATATCGTAACTCACAAAGGCATCACTAGTAAGTCCGTTATCTACACTACCTTCTATCTGTATTTTGGCATTGTCGGTAGAGTAGTTTTTAAGATATATTCTATCTATCTTAAAGCCTTCCCACTTGTCTTTAGTTGTTTTTATGTATTTATCAAACTCTATGGTTGTTTCATCTATTTTATCACCCATGGCATATTCTATTCTGTCTGGCAGTAAGTCACCTATAAGCTTAGTCGTATCGCCATCGTACAAGTAGGCCGCAGGTATAAGTGCCATAGTTGATAAAGCCAAATAGATGCTAGTTATAGCATATGCAAACTGGAAAGGCAAGCCTACGACTCCCAATGCGGTATGTGCGTCGGCAAATAGCATCTTTAGTTTAGCTTTGGGTCTGAAAGTAAAAAAGTTTGATACTATCTTCTTCCAATGTATAAGCACACCTGTTATAATGGCTAGCATAAAGAAGAATGCCACAAGCCCAGCTATATATATCCCTATACTTGGTATTTGACTAAAGAAATGTAAACGATATATGAAATCGGCAAAGTTATATTGACTTTTTATAGGGACTATCTTGCTAGTATTCTTGTTTATATAAAATCTATGTGATTTTTGCAAGTCTTTATTTACCAAGCTATCTTTAGGTCTAGAAACTGATACCATTATATCGTTTTCTCCTTCGGAAGGCAATACTATGCGTAAGTTCCTAGAGTATAGATCTCCTGTTTCACCTTTGGTTATATCTATTATTTTGTTTAGGTTTAACGAGCCTGATTTTATAAGCTCGCTACTTATATGCTGATTATTTTCTTGGCTTTCCCATTTATCTATACTGTCGTAAAACAGAGTAAAAGCTCCTGCCAAAAATATTATATACAAAGCAACACTTATAACTATACCACTCACAGTATGCAGGTGGAAATATATATTGTAGTTCTTGTTAGTCATTATATTGCAGGATATAGTTGTTTACCATAAAAAGCTAATGCAAATATAGCTAATGAACTTACTAAGTATATTATCCAAACTTTCCATCCGTTACCCGATACAAATGCTATCAAAAACATTAATACCCACATTAAAAACATACTATATATTGAGGTTATCAGAGTTTCTTGCCTGTAAGGAGACCAAGCGGCTAATGCCAAATGAGTAGATGCAGCCACTAAATAGCCTCCTACGAGTCCTGCGCTTATTTTGGCGAATCGTTGCCAAGGGTTATATGTTAAGTATTTTGGGTTTGCGGGCATATTAGTAGGTTTGTTATATTGTTGTTTCTAGCAAAGTACTTATTACTATAAGCACTATTAATGTTTTGTAATTAAGTATATTGAGAGGAGATAGCATTGTAACACAATTAGCTATAAGACTTGTCATTAATATAAACATAAGAGAAGTAATTCCTAAGCTATTGCTGTTTAATATCAGAATAAAAGCAGTAATCATAAGACTTATAGAAACTAATTTACTTATAACTTTATTGTTACTCGCAAAAGTAAAAAGAAAATTATGGTTGTTTATTTCTGCTTTGGACGATGTGTAGTACCAAGCATAAAATCCGAATGTAGCTATACTAATAGTTAAAGTGATCATTTGTTGAGTTGTTTATTATACATCTATCTTTATAGCTTTACTATGATCTATATAAATAGACTGTGCAAGCAAAACTGTTATAAGTCGAGGCGAAAGTAATACAGATAAACTAATAATACAACTTATTTAGACTAAATATTAATAAGAAATTAACATATTCGTTAAACGCTGTTATACTGCTAATTATAACAATAAAAAATACCTATTAATGGAAGTGAACTCAAGTTTATTTCTATTAATAGGTGTTTTATCAATCAATATACTCTTTGTTTACGTGTATTTACTCTCTAAGACTCTCCATGTCTGCTATTATTTCATATAGCTTACCTAAGACCTTTCCGTAGCCCAATTTCAGATCCATTCTGTATATTTCCCCAGCAAATATAGACATTAAAGTAGCTATGATGATGACTCCTATCGACCATACAACGGGAACTCCGAACATAACGTTTAGTTCTGAAATAACATTCAATAGTCTATTCAACATATATCTGCCTAGGTCATAAACGCTCCAAAAGAAATTCCAAGTACATATATTGCGAGGCACGTGTTTAAGCCCCTAAAATAATAAAGTAGTGAATAATGGGAGGCTGTGCAGCCAGCTCAAAGCCCTATACCAGAAACTACTATAAGCAAAGCTAGGCTTAAGCGAAAAGGATATAAACCTTTGATTGATTATATTACAATTTTGTGAACCGCCGTATACTTTGGCACGCTTGGTTTACCCAGAGCTTGTCGTAGGGTGCGGGTGTGAGAGGAGCACTCCGCTTTCTAGTTAGGAGCGGAGGTATTTGCTCTATTGGCAAATCGTTGTTTTAAAACTCTATAACTTTGATTAAATTAGTCCTCAAGTTATTTTTTTTTGAATATTGGTTTGTAAATTACACCCATTTCTAAGTTAGCAGTTGTGTTAAATACTAAATTAATATCAGGGTATAACCAACTTATGTTAGTTCTTAAATAATATACCAGAGGCAGTTTTGTTTTTTTTGAAAAATCGTAGCCAATTCCTAAAGATATGTTCGGCATAGCACTTGTTTTATTTATCTTGGATGATATTTCTCTTATTGGATTACTTGTTAAATCATAGCCTTTAATTGTATAAAATGTTTCTTGAATACCTAACCCTAAATGAGTTTCAAGTATTAGTCCAAAATTTGTATTGTATCTTTGTCCTATTCTTGTGTTTAGAGCAATTGCTGTTTGTTTCTCTTTTTGGGTGTAAAATTGAAAATAAGAACTCCAAATTATTTGAAAATTATTGGTTGTTGCCAAATATTTTTCAATCCCTAACTGAAGTCCTACATTATTTATTTTATAACCATAATATCCAATTGAAAAACCGATTTTTTGATTTTGAGATGTTCCATTTCCGATTGATTCCGTCTGAGCAAACCCTAGATGGGTGGTAAAGATTAGAATACCAATAAGTACAATTATTTTTTTCATGTTTTTTTATAAACCATTAAACCATTTTTGAATTTCTGGAAGAATTTCAATAGCACTTTGATCGTGATTGAATGGACCAAAGGGCTTTAATTCTACATTTCCACCTAAATTATTCATATAATTATATGCCTGAATGGCTTCTTGTGGTATTACGGTTTCATCTTTTGTACCGTAATAAAATCTGAGTTTATTAACAGGTTTCCATTGGTACATTTCATTTTTGTCTAATGCCAAGGTAAACCAGTTGGTCACATTGTTATCTAAGTCATTGTAAAAATCATTTTTGAATAAATCAGAAACCTTAGTAGGGAGGTTGCTTTCCAAAAAGTGAATATTTTTTGAGCCATCAAACCAATTTGGAATTTCGGATGCATAAGGTTCTTTAATGAATGAAGCAAGTGGTTGATTATCAACTTGAGCATAAATATTTGATAGTAAGCACATAAATATTACAGAATTTAATGTGTGATGATTAATTGTGTGTTGTAAGCTAATACCTCTCAAATTAAATGCTCCTGAAATACTGGCAGTTCCAGCCAATTGTAGGTTGGTGGGGTTGGTCGTTTCTAATTCTCTTTGAGTTGCAACAGATGCTCCACCTCCTTGTGAAAAACCTGTAAGAAATAGCTTGTTATTTTGATTGTTAGTTAATTTATTGAGAACAATTTCTCCAATTTTTAAAAAGTCAATCACAGAATTAACGGTACTTTTTGTATGGTAATAAGGTTGGGTTTCATAAGAAGTACCTAAACCTATATAGTCAGGGGCAATGAATAGATATTCATTACCAGCAAACAAAGAAGCAAGTCCAATTCCTTCATCTGGAGATGGGGTTGATATAGAGCCTCCTCTGAATGAGTTTGTTCCGTGTTGCCAACTTAAAAGCCCTTTTATATTTTTAGAATTAGGAATTCCCATTAGCCCTGAAACAATTATTTCAGTATTCTCAAAGTTATGGGTTTTGTATTGAAATCTATAAAGAGAGAAGTCACAAGTTGTTTCTACCTTGTGTTGGAGATTTACCAATCCCAAAAATTGAATAGCATCTGCCTTTGTGTATTCTCCTAAGAATTCAATTTTAGTAACATTTCCATTATAATTCAAATTTGATATTTGGTCAATGTTTAAATAATCTTTTTCGCAGGAAATCAATAAAAGAAATGTAAATAATAAAAATGCTATTTTTTTTGTAATCATTCTGTTATTTAAAATTATACTGTTTAGTAATTTCTGCTAACACCTAGCATATGAGACGTAGCCCCCACTATCCGCAATGTTACTGGAGCTATGGCTTATATGCCAAGTATGGGCATCTTTTAACTTTTTAAAGATAGTTAATTAATTTAGAGGATACAAGCCCTTTATATACAGAAGTATAATTCGGAAACATTAGTAAGTCACAAGGGGGGAATCGTAAGGTTTTATCTGAAGAATTATGAAGTACTCATGAACTCCTTTAAGTGAAATAAAAAAGTAGTTATACCAACCTAAGTTTGAAAAGTCAATACTCTCTTGGTTACAATGAATTAATGAAAATTTCATTCTTCCTAAGGTTCTTAAACTTAAAAATTAATTCTATTTGTTTGATCGTTTCGTCAGATATTGTCGAAATGGTATTAATATATGCGATTACCTTTTTTATTAAATTTTATAATTAATTTACCAAACTCTAAATTTTCGACATATACGAAATTTATTGAAGTAGTTATTTTGTGAATTCTTTAAAATCCACTGATGGATCATAATCATTGTTGTTCTTAATTGAATATAGTTCACTTTTAGGATCTTTGGATGTAATAATCGGAAAAAAGAGCTGTACATACCAAGGTTCTTTTATTTGATTCCAAGCACCAAACCTTGAAGGGTACTTACGTGTTATTTTGGACGTACCAAAAATCACGTCCCAGATAAAAAGTAGGTTCCCATAATTACCATTAGGATGCGATACTCCATCTTCGGATGTCAAACCATGATGTGCAAAATGTGTGCTTGGTGTTGAAATAGTTCGCTCTATAATCCATGCTAATGGACTTAATATTTTATTATTATAGAGAAATCTATCCCATCTGGTTTCGCTATGAGCCAATAATATCACCACTAATTTTATTGGCAGATAAAACAGATAAATATAACCCATCCCTAAATAAATCAAAATAGCCGAAAACCATATTCCAGGCATAAGTGCATAGTACAATATTGCATTTCGGTAGGTCACAAGTACTCCCATTTCTTCTACCACATGATGTGGCCTATGAAGTTTCCACATTCCTTTATTCATATGCGAGAGTCTATGCCACCAGTACTGAGTCATATCATCCAACACAAGAAAAGCTAAAATATGCCACCATAATGAAATATCTACATAATAATCTTCAAGCTCAGGAAAACTGGAGCCCATTAACCATAATACAAAAAGAAATATACCTGGTTGTATTAATGTTGGTAGCGTTATAAGACTTAACAATTCAATAGTAAAATCATTTTTTGTCCTTTTATCATTAAAATACAATCCACCAATAGACTCTATGATTCCTAAAAATAGCAATACAGCAATCACAATGAGTTTACTTATAGTTTCTTCTTCCATAATTATTATTGTTCTTTACCTAAATTCATAATGTTAAATATATTGTCTCTTTATTTTATAAAATGTTCCATATAGCATAGTAGTATCTCCTCTGAATATCTATATTTTTTTTATTTTAAACGCTTTGAAACTCCAAATATAAACAATTACTGATAATCATCAAGTCATATATGAATATTACACTCGCAAAGATTATTGTTTTTTAAATTGAAATAAGTTTTGAATAAACGCTAGTTTTAATAGCGTTTATTTTTTGTTAGCAATTGTTTTGTACTGGGAAACAAAGTCCCATATCACTTGATTAGTATCAAAATCCTTGTTAAATTCTCCTAAATCAAATTTCACAAAAAAATTTGCATTAAATCTCGAATTAGGCCAATGATGACCTCCATTTTTGATCTTATAAAACAGGACATCTTTATTTATTTTTGAAAAATATTGAATTTTTAAAACCGAGGAATTGTCTTTTTTATTGATATTTGGAACTTTAGTGATTTTGGGTATAGAATCGCATAGATTCTTTTTCACCCAATAATCAATAGTTTCGTCGGCAGAGAGTATACCCCATTCTTCTTCTCCATTGTAAAGGAAATCTGATGTTCCTTGAATTAGAAAAAAAGGAATTGGAATTTCAGATTCTTTTTCTTTACAGACAAACTTTGTATCAACCGTATTTCCAGCAACGATAGTTATCGCTGCAATTTTTTCTGGAATTGCATTTTGCAAAACAGATAAAAATAATCCACCTCCTGACATACCTGAGAAGTAGATCCTTGATGAGTCTACATTATATTTGCTATTTAGTTCATTTAAAAGGTTTTTAATAAATTGAATGTCTGCTTTTGCTTTTTTACAATGCTCATATGACCACATATTGTCAATCGCATCAGGGTATACAACGATAAAATTATTATTATTGGACGTCTTATTCATTCCTGTGTATAATTTCATTTGCCATCCTTTGGATGGGTTGCCATGAAATACAAAAAGAACTGGATAAGGTTTTTCTTTACTAGAGTATCCCTTAGGGGTGTGTATGGTAAAAGTTCTTTTAGAACTGCCAATACCGATTTTACTATTGCTCCTAAAAGAACAACTTAATAGAAACAAACTTATCGAAATCAAAATAAATAACTTTTTCATTATATCTTAGTTTTATGTTTTTACTAACAGATAGCATATGAGGTGTAAGCCCCTACTATCCGTAATATTACTGGGGATATCGCTTATATGCCTTGTGTGCCCCCAATATGGGCATCTTTTAACTTTCGGAAGATAGTTAATTAATTTAGAGGGTGCAAGCCCCTTGTATGTAGAAGTGTAATTCTGAAACATTAGTAAGTCGCAAGTGTGAAAATCGTAAGGTTTTATCTGAAGAGTTATGAAGTACTCATGAACTCCTTTAAGTGAAATAAAAAGGTAGTGAATAAATCTAAACTACAAAACTCGGTACTGAGCAGCAGAATTAAGCGGAGCGAATCATGAACCTCACAGAACATACAGTTTTTATTCCTTAAGGGGTATATCGTATATCATTGAGAGGATTTAGTCTTCCGTCATTGCGAACCTTGTTCCTCACTCGCAATAAAATAACCTTATACATTTAGGAATAGAAAAAGGGCAAGCTTTCCCTTGGAGTATAACACGAACCGAGGAACGAACTAATGAACAGCCCTAAAATAATAAAATAGTGAATAATGGGAGGTTGCTCAAAGCCCTATACCAGAAACTACTATAAGCAAAGCTAGACTTAAGCGAAAAGGATATAAACCTTTGGTTGATTATATTAATAATAAGCAGATTGGGTTTGGTGAACCACCGTATACTTTGGCCCGCTTGGTTTACCCAGAGCTTGTCGTGGGCTACGGTGGAGGGAGAGATGCACTCCGCTTTCTAGTTAGGAGCGGAGGTGTCTACTCGATTGGCGATAGTTTTATTATTTTGTTTTGACCATCTAAAAGAGCTTTGACCATACTATTTTCGGCCTTACGATAATGGCTACTACAAAATGTCATATGGTTGTATCCAATATTGTCGTTTTTGAAATTGACATGAGATCCATTTTCTTGATAAAATTCAGCTAGCCAAGCTCCAATTTCTGGAGGGCATGCGGTGTCGTCTGAAGCATGCCACACACAAATGTTTTTGGTTTTAACTTCTCTTGGGTCAAACCCCCACAAGTAAGCAACATCCAATGCTGATTCCCATGTATTTGCTGCCGAACCTCTCACCATTGAACGACTAAAGGTATGTCTCATCATTTCTACAAGCACAGTGTCTTTATCCATATTTGTTCCCATATTCACCAAGGTTTGTGTAGGAGCACTTGGAGCAAGCAAATCAACATAGAGGTAAAGACCAAAAAACCAATAGGCATTCAAAGGGTTTTCAAGTTCTTCTGTTGTTTTTAAGCTTTCATTTGCTAAAGCACCAGCTATTCCAATATCCTCGGTCACATCATTAGGAAGTAGAGGAGCATTTAATCCCAGACCAGTAACTCTGTCTCCAAAATAAAATGCAGCTGCCATGGCATGCGGATTACCTTGAGAATGACCTGTTATCATAAAACTTTCAATATTTTCTGCATCTAATACGGCTTGAAGGTCCTCAGAAGCCCAATCTATTACTTTTCGCCCTTTTTTCATGTCTGTATTTCCAACGCCAGGTAGAGATATAGAAATACCACGAACACCTAAGGTCTCACAGGCAGATTTGTTTACAGCTTTCTCAAATGTTCCATCAAGTCCTGAGCCATGTATATTTATTATGACAGGGGCGTTCACATCAGAACTTCCATAGAGAAAATATTCAATCTTCCTGCCGTTTTTATCTGTAGCTATCTTGGCTCCATCTCTGAGTATAGAAGCTTCATTAATTTCAGATTGCCCTTGATTCTTGACGATCAAGCCACCAATAATGAATGTTATGTATATGGATACAATACCAACAAAAATGTACTTCAATATTTTCAATAGTTTCTTCATTATATGCTCTTTGAATGTTAGATAACGTTTTTATTTGAACTTATTATCAATTAGTGTCTTCTTAATTTTATCAGACAAGTTGAAAGTTTCATTTGCTGAAATCCATAAGAAATAGGATGTATATATTAGAACAACTATAAACGAAGACCAACTGCTGGGTTCTTCCATAGCATCTATTATCATAATCACTTGTACAATTACAAATATCACGGCTTTAATAAAAAAAGATTTCAATTTTTTATAATATTTTTCTTGTTCTTTTTTTTGTTCAGGATTATCAGAAATAAAAAAATCAATTTCAAAGAGAGATGATAATGCTTTGATAGATTCAATACTCGATTTTTCTCCGTTTTCAATGCGTTGGATTGTACGAAGACTTAATCCAGATAATTCCGCTAATTGAGTTTGTGACCATTTATATTCTAGTCTTAGCTTTTTTAAATTGTTTATATTTTCTGATTTCATTATTTCTTACTTGGTTTTAAAATTCACACAAGAGTACTAAAATATAGATTATCTAAAGTAGACTTATTAACGTTAATAGTATGACATCAATGTGACAGCGCCTATGCCTATTAGGATTTCTGATTTTTATATAAATTGTAATTTCGTTCTTTTAATGTTTTTTGGCGGCTAGCATATATGATGTAGGGGTTTTCGAAGAGCTACTTTTCAACTTAAACCACCCGTAGCCAAAATAATATTTTATGTTTATATTCTTTTAAACTTCCAATATTTTTTAGAGGATTAGTATAGTCGAACTTCATTCCTAAACTATTTTCCCTATGGATTATATGCCTTGTTAGTGGCTTTGTCATTCTGCCAGTTTGCTTACATTCTGATAAAATACAGCGAGTGTGCTTACACACAGTTTATTAGATTCAATTATTTAAACTACTGCTTTTACGCCTGTTTTAAATATGCACTGTTATTTTTTTTTTATTGTTTTTACAATCGATTTAAACGTCTCAATTTGCTTTTCTTTGTCATTAAAAGCAAGTCCAATAAATTGAATCAGACCATCAGAAGTTAATTTTATGTTTTGATAAAGAAGTAAATCAGTACTTATTGTTTTGCCTTTCATTTCTACTTCTATATTATCAAAGCTCAATTCATTCTCTTCTAATACTTCTATAGAAATTCGTTTTTCTTCAAAATTGTTTTGACCGAGACGTTCTATCATTTTATCACTATACTGTTTTAAACTAAAACCTGAAGGTTTTGGAAGAATACTTACTATAAAATAATTTTTCTGCCAATCCTTATTTGATAAAGCATCACCATTCTCTGTATAGATAGCAATTCCACCATTTACTGTAGAAAGCTTATAGGTAGTGTTTTTAAGTGATAAATCGAAGTTTAATTGCTCTTGCAGGTTTGTTTTTATGCTTTTGTCCAGATAAGCTGTCAAAACGTAATCAACTACTTCTTTCCTGTCTTTTTCATTATTAGGGTAAACACCCATAATTAGAACTGAAAAAGATTTATCTCCAAACGCAAACGCAATTTGCTCTTCTGAGCCTTGTGGAGCTAATGCCAAAAAGGCGTTAAATTTCCCAAGTTTAAATTCTTTCTTTAATCGTATATTACCTCCTTGTGCCTCAATAGTGTTAAATTTATTTATAATATTTATAATTGTTGATGAGTAGTCTTGATTTGGAATTTCTATTATCTGTAGGTATTGATTCTGACTTTTCTGCAAACGCATAATGTCAGGAATAAATTTATAATTGGCGTTTTCATCAATAACTACTCTTGTATTTCCAATTCGTTGTTTAGAACTTATATCACCTACTTTAATATTGTCTGGAATCTTAATTTGTCCACTAGTTGAACATGATGAGATTGTAAGAATAAGTAGTAAAGCTAAAATTTTGTTCATTTATTTATTTGTTTTTAGATTGGCCATAACGGTGCGTATAAGCTAAGTTATTCAATTTAGTTTATACTTAGTTGTTAGGCGATGTTTTTATTTTACCTGTTTGAGTTTCACTCCATTAAAAAAGTCTCCAGATTTCAATTCAACTTCTTCGTTCTTGTAATAATAAGGTTCCCATTTTTCAATGAGTAATTCATTACCATCTATCCATTCTATTGCCTTGTATCCGTCTGGTAAAAGTCCCTTTTCAAGTTTGAATATGGTAGAATCATTTTTAATTACTGACCAAAATACTCTGGAATATCCAAACCCTCCATTGTCAAATTGATACTCGAAGAATTGAAATTTCTTATTTGGAGAAACCTGAGATTTTAAGAGCACAAAACTTGAGTCTTTTAAATTATGCTCAGTCTGAAATGCTTCTTCTAATTCATTTAAGTCCGAATCTATTTTATATCCAAGTATAAATACTCCGATTAAAATAAATCCACCTATAATTAAGAGTATTCTTTTCATTTCAATATTAATATTTCCTATAACGGCTAGCATATGAGACGTAGCCCCCTTTTCATAAAGTTACTTGGGGCTATGGATTATATTAGTGGCTTATTCATTTCGCCAGCTTGCTTACATTCTAATAAAATACTGCGAGTATGCTTGCGCACAGTAACTCACATGTAGCCCCCGTACAGATTCTAATGCTTACCAAAATAAGCGAAAACAATTGGATTATGCCAGTTTGTGGTTGTCTTAAAGTCCAAGAAAAAAAACCGAAACAACAACTTAGTACAACTAATCAATTTATATACCCGAAACAAACCTCTCTAAATAGACACAGTATGTTATAGTAGGTGTGTCAGTCAACAATAGTATCCAACGTTGTCTTATCGTCACACCGAATACTATAGATAGTGTAGTCAGTTATTATTTTTTCGATTTTTAGTTTAGAAATATCTTTAATGGTTTTAATTCCATTTTTATCAATTATTATTTTAATATAATTACCGTTATTATCTTTTTTAATAATTTCTTTGGAACCATCATTATAAGTGGTTTCTTTTCTTCTCAAACTACCATCCCTTTCTAAATATAGACCTTCTGATCTTGCTGTAGAATTGAAGAATTTTTCAAATTCCTCATGATTTTTGAAGGTTAGCGCCCTTTCTACTTTAAGATTCTCTACAAAACCCAGAAAACCATCTCCCACAACTGAAGTCATTTCTAATGCATGTCGAGTTTCTATAAGATTATATTCTTTATTTTTAGTCTTTGAGAATATTTTTTCAATTTGCTCTTTCGTTAATTTATCTTTCGTCTTATTAAATACAATTTTCAGACTATCATTTTCTTTTAATAAAGTTTTGACAAATTCATTTGGCACATACTTTATAGTATCAAATTCTTTTTGTTGAGAAAAAGAAATTTTTGAGACTCCTAAAGAAAGTATTATGATAAAAATTATTTTGTTCATTTGTATTTTGTTTTAATTGCCACTAACAATGCGAATATACGTATTTCTTATATACAACATATCCCCGATTTCGTAATATCTAAAAATAAAAACTCAAAACCTTGTAGAACAACATGTAAATCATTAAATTTAACATTAGCCGAAAAATATAGCGAATACCTATGGATATAGATAAATATATAAGCGAATTCAAGAAAAAACTAGCAATACAGCGTTATGCCAAAAGGACTGTGGTTAGTTATACGAACTGTCTTTTGAAATTCCTTACAGCCTTCAGAAATTATAATATCGAAGAGGTGAATGAAAAAAATATAGAAACGGCAATAAAAACGAAAAGAAATCACAGGTTAACTTAAGAAGTTAATATTTTCAAT
>JABSPL010000022.1 GCA_013215105.1 Flavobacteriaceae bacterium | reverse complement strand
TTAACAGTCTGAGAGGCAGACAGTCTTACTTACAAGAAGTATCGCTATTAAAAGTTTTTTTTATAGTATCTATTGTTTATAAACCTAAAGAAGCCTCTATTTTAGCTAAACGTTTTTCGTAGTCTTTTAACTGACTTTTTAATTGTTTTATCTCATTGTTTTTAGAGTCTTCAATATTTTTTAGCCTTTTTATTTCTTTTTGTTGCTTTATAGTATGTAAAAACAATTCTTCTATTTTTTCCAGATTCATGAGAGTAAATCTATTTAGCGCTATCAGACCATCGTTTTCTTCTACTTCTTTTATTGAAGGAACTCCTGGCAAATGTTTGTTTTTTTTGGTAAACTTCTCAATATCTTCCAAGGACATCATGGTATAAGAAGGTTTTAAAATCGATTTTTTATCGTAATATTTTTCAAAAACGTAATCTGGATAGGAACTCTTGAATCCTCCTCCTGGCTGTAATGCATAAAGGAAACCCGTAGATATAATATTCCCATCTACCTCTAATCTTTCTCTAGGAGCATTAGTACCTATACCTATATTGCCAGAACCTAACGTACCAACTCCTGTACCATATATCAAATTACCTATACTCAGTTGGTCACTTACTGCTTGATTAGCTACTTGCGCATAGTACCCTATAGTTATGTTTTTAGCTCCAGATGTAATTGCATTTCCACTACCATATCCTAAAGAGGTATTGTAGTTTCCTGATACGACTTTTAAAGCTTCATAACCTACAGCTGTATTTCCTGTAGAACTAGTAGTTGTACTTAAAGTTTGCGCTCCTATTGCTACATTGTAGCCTCCTGAATTAAAACTTTGAAAAGATCCATTACCTATGGAAACATTATTATCTCCAGATTTACCTGTGTAATTTACATTAGTGTAAAAGGAAGAATTTGTACTTTGTTTTAAAGAACCTCCTCCACTAGTCCAACTCATAACACCAGCCCCGTTAGTTGTCAAATACTGACTGGTTAATCCATTATTATCTGGCATTGTATAAACCAAATTACTTGTTAAGCCTGATGGAGCTTTTATTGTCAGAGTATTATCTGTAGAATTATCACTATCATGGAGTACTATAGTACCCCAGTCGGAACTTCCATCTTCTCCTAATGTTAAAGTACCTGCTACAACAGGGTTACTACCACTTGGTGCTTTCCACTCTAAAATAGCATCTCCAGAAGACACAGTTTTTATACTTAAAACATCAGTAGCTAAACCTATGGCTGCTGGCAAGGTCAAACTATAAGTCGCTGCTACAGTTGCTGGAGTTTTTATTTTTATATCATTACTTGCATCATCTCTCAATATCAGATCACCATATATCATAGTATCCCCTCCTACAGACAAAGTTGCTAGAGGATTAGTGACTCCTATCCCTATTTTACCTGTAGTAAAAGAATTCAATCTTGTTCCATAAATGAAATTAGCTATACTAAGTTGATTACTATAAAAACTAGTTGGAACTTGAGCATAATGACCTATAGTTATATTATTTGACCCGGTAGTAATACTAGTTCCTGAATTAAGTCCTATTGCTGTATTATTATCTCCTGTTGCTCCCAAAAGAGCCCCGTATCCTATTGCTGTATTCTCTTCACCTGAAACACTTGCCCTAAGAGCCGCGTATCCTATTGCAATATTCTTTCTTGCAGAAGCCCCCATAAGAGATTCTGTTGAACCAATAATAATATTATTAGCATCTCCTGTAAAACTTGAAGTAGTTACATAATTAGTCCCAGATTTAATTAAACTACCACCACCACTAGGTGCTTTCCACTCTAAAGTAGCTTCAGTCGACGTCGCACTTTTTACACTTAAAACATCACTAACTATACCTACGGCTGCAGGGAGAATCATTT
>JABSPL010000219.1 GCA_013215105.1 Flavobacteriaceae bacterium | reverse complement strand
GGCAACCCTTCTAATAGTAAAATAATATTAAATAAAAGAATAGCAGATGAATAAAATATGGTATATATTACTAGGAGTTGTATTGATGTCTTGCAACCAGGAGAATAAATGTATTAAAACTAGAATAGATAATACGTTTCTTAAAGAATATGTAGTAGAAATAGATACTTGTAATACTTTTGAAGGGAGTAGTCATGTGAAATATTTTTACAAAGACAGCTTATTTATGTCTGGCTTTGGAGATAGAAATAATAGACAAGGATATTGGGGATTTTTCAAAAACAATGAAATAATAACAAAAGGAGTGTTTAATGACTTCGGACCTAAAGGTGTTTGGAAATACAAAAATATAGGTGAAATAGATTGGAGCTATTATATTAACGAGGAAGAAGGTTATAGCTTTTCAGTCTCAGACAAATGGGAAGGACAACATGTAGCAGGAGGAATAGCTTTTCATAATAGTAAAAATATTATAATTAGCGTGTTAGTCTCTTATGATGACAGATCTATAGATTCTATTCTTAATGATGTAGATTATAAAAAAAAGAATGGAGTTTATAATGTTAAAATTAAAAAAACAATAAATTTCAAAAAAAACATTGATGAATTTTATGAATACACATGTAATTCTATATATCAGGAAATGGGGGATGTTAGAAATAGTTGCTTTATATATAAGGTAAATAATAAAATATATCTGATGAATATATTTTTAAAAACAGGATCTGAATATGATTATACTATTATAGTAGATCAAATATTACATTCGTTTAGAATTAATGGACTTGATTAAAGTTACAGCTAAAGCAAAAATAAGTACTAGTCTTGAACTACAAAAAAGATGATTAAAATGAATAAAATTTGGTATATATTATTAGGTATCGTGTTGATATCTTGTGATGAGGAAAATAAATGCATTAAAACTAAAATAGATAATATATTTATTAAAGAATTTGTGACAGAAATAGATACTTGTAATACTTTTGAAGGGAGTAGTCATGTGAAATATTTTTACAAAGACAGCTTATTTATGTCTGGTTTTGGAAACATTGATAATAAACAAGGTTATTGGAAATTCTTTAAGGATAATGAAGTAATAACTGAAGGGCTGTTTAAAGACTCCAGACCTCAAGGTGTTTGGAAATACAAAAATATAGGTGAAATAGATTGGGAAATTTATATAGATAAGGAAGACGGATACATTGTCTCAGTTCCTAAAAATTGGAAAGCATATAAAGAAGAAAATGGTTTGTCTTTTTCTAATGGTAAAAATATTGGATCTAATGTGCTTATAACTTACGATGGAAAGCCAATAAACTCTATCATTAATGAAATCATTAGAGATAAGGAGGAAAGAGGAGTGTCTAATGTTAAATATAAAAAAATGAAATATACTTTAAAAGGCATTGATGAATTTTACGAATATACTTGTAATTTTATAGAGAAAAACAAGGACGAGGTTAAAAGCCATTATATTATGTTTAGAGTTGAAAAGAAAACATATTTTATATCCGTAAATTTAAAAATAGATTCTGAATATGATTATAGTATTATAGAAGAACAAATATTACATTCATTTAGAAGATACAGCGGATTGTAATAACACAATAATTAACTAAAACCCAGTAATTTTGAAGAAAGATATAATTTTAATAGTATTAGTAGTATTCTTATCTATATATAATATTTACAACAACACTAGTGATTTGTACTCGGCTACCGTATTGGTATCTGCTATAGGTTTGACAGGTTTTGTCTTATATATGGCAGATATACCAATACACAAGTATTTTATACTAACATGGATTTTATTACAATTTCCTATAATAGAAATGTCCGAGGTTTTGTTAGACGGAGCCAAGGTTAGATATGATGTTTTTAATGTTTCACAGTTTTTTATTAACCCAAAAATAGGGTTTGGGTTTAGTAGCCCCAAGACTTTACATCTTAGTTTAAATTTAGTCCCATTCCTGTATTATTTCATGTATAAGTTTTTGCTTACAAAGTCTTTTGTTTCAACAAAAATAGTTATTTTCCCTGTTACGGAAATTTCATATCTAATGAAGTATGCTCCATTAGAAGCTAAGATAGTAGATGTGACAGATAGAAGAGAACTGATAGCTAAATTAGATAAAAGCATCAGTATAGAGGGTGTTGTATATGATAAAATAAAGTTCAATACAGTTGATGATAGTATATTTAAACCTAAAAAAGATAGGCAAGAATGTGAGGTGATACTGATGTCGGGTGAGATATATTATAACGAAAGTACTTTTTGCTTTGTTAAATGACAATTATAGGTGTAACCAAAACCACATTAGTATCTGATGCTTTAGTAGAATTTGCAGGGGCTAAAGTTTCTGGAGGGATGAAAGATGCAGGAGATGCAGTAGTTAATACAACAGCTAAAAAATCATTAAAAGCAGCTAAAACGAGGCTTAAGAAAACAAGAACTAACAGTAGTAATAATAATAAAGCCAAGGCTAAAGTTAATTCTACGAGTTCTACTATAAAAGGAAATACAAAGATAATTAATGCTACAACAAATGTTGGAGTAGGAGCTAAAGTTGATGATATAAAAAACAAATAATATGAAGCCTGAATATACAAGGAAACAAGAAATAGCAATATTAATAATGGGAGGATTTATGATATTCGGATTGGTTTATAATTTATTCTATCAAAGAGATCATTCTGAATGGCTTTTAAATAATGGAATAAAAACAGAAGGAAGATGTATTAATAGAGGTGGGAGTTTACTTTGGTCTTATAAAATAGGTAATGAGTGGATTGATAATGTAGAGCCTAGACCTTACGATAGTTTTGAAAATGGAGAATGGTTTGAAATTTATTATAATCCAGATGATAATGAGGATATTCAGGTTGCCTACGATAAATTTATATTAAAAGGAGAATATATTAATACTAAGAGTGAGTCTTTGAAGATGCATTGGTACAATAAAAGAAATGTTTATTTTTTATATTTTATAGATGGTGAAAAACATGTACGCTATCAAAAAATCAATTATGATGACAACATCGATTTAGAAAAAACATATTTAGTTAAATACAAGAAAAACAACCCAGATATAGCATATATACTTGGACAGCATACGTTAAAAAACACAAACAAAATGAATAAAACAATATTGATGACCTTTAAGACTAATGTAGAATTAGAAGTAAGTGTTAAGGCAAAAGCATCTCATACATCGTATAAAAGCTTTAGTTTAGCTAAACAATCGCACGATATTACTAGGGGCTTAAATTCAACAGTAGGTAAAGTGAATGATAAAGTCGTCGAGGGTACTATAAAAACTAAAAAATGAAAAAATATGTAATTGCACTTAATATAGTTATATGTTTTGGTTTATTATCTTGTAATTTAACAACAAATACGCAACAAGATAATACAAAACTATTGTTTAAAAAAAATATTCAACAAGCAACTAATTTTATATCTAATGATACAGTATTTAGGGTTTGCTGAGAAACTAACAGAATTAACTTATCTAAATTTTAGATTTCGGCATAATTCCAAATATTATATCTCCTTACGTAATATTTTATTCTAAAAATATTATTAAGAGTAAATTCAATCTTCAGAAAGCATT
>JABSPL010000218.1 GCA_013215105.1 Flavobacteriaceae bacterium | reverse complement strand
TAATGGGGCTGTCATTTTGCCTTTATACTATTCTTATGTGGCTTACCAAACTAGATAGTACTTACCTTAATATAGGTCAGTACTTAGATATGCTTATAATACTCTTGCCAATACTTGTTATATTCAAAGCAATAGGAGTGGTACAGAGTAATGTCAGGGATTGCTTAGTCCCTCGCTGGTGACGTACTGTGTGTCATTACGAGGAACGAAGTAATCTCACGTGCTGGTTACGTACAGCGTTGCAGTAGTAAGGATTGCCTTACGAGGCACGAAGTAATCTCTCGCTGGTGACTTGTAGGGTTCGTAACACACTCCTTAGTCCCCTCTCTGGGGCTACTGTTTATAGACAAACCTATAACTAAGCCATTACTCATAGATGCTATAAAGCTAAGAATGGAAGAACTAAACCTAAAGCAAAAAGACTTAGCTGATGTTTTGGGAACTTATACCACCAGAATAAGCGAATATATGAGAGGAAACAGAGAAATATCCTTAGAAATTGCATTCGATTCTTGGTATAGATGCGTCTATAATATTGTAATGATTAAGTACTATGCCTACCCCTCATCTTCTCTAAAAACAAGGGGTAAACATTAGCCTCCTATATCTCATCCAAGCCCAATTCCCTCAAAAAAGCATTATGCTCCGCTAAGCTCTCTGCTTCCTTCAGCTTTAAGTCCGCTAAGTCTCTATTAACCTCTTTCAAATCTATCTGTACCTCTGGCTTTGCTGTACTTACATAACGAGATATATTCAAATTATAATCATTCTCCTCTATCTCTGACATTGATACTCTTCTAGAATATCTATCTTCTTCTTTCCTGTATTGGTAAGTATCAACTACTTTGTCTATATGACTATCATCCAAAAAGTTCTGGTTCTTTCTCTTGTCAAAATACTCACTAGCGTTTATAAACAATACATCATCATCTTTCTTACATTTCTTTAATACCAATATACATACTGGTATCCCCGTAGAGAAAAACAAATTGGCAGGTAAACCTATTACCGTATCTATATTGCCGTCTTTTAATAGTTTGGTACGTATCTTTTGCTCGGCACCTCCTCGGAACAATACTCCATGTGGTAGTATTATAGCCATAGTACCTTCTTCTTTTAGGAAATGAAAACCATGTAACAAGAAAGCAAAATCAGCGGCTGACTTAGGCGCTACTCCATAGTTCTTAAACCTAAAATCGTCGCTAGTAGTATCGCTAGGAGTCCAACGCAAACTAAACGGAGGGTTAGAAACCACTGCATCGAACTCCAACTTCTTGGCTGGGTTCATCTCGTTAAGTATATCCCAATCGTTCTCTAATGAGTCACCATGGAATATCTCAAACTCAGTATCCTTAATACCATGCAACAACATATTCATACGTGCCAAGTTATAAGTAGTCACGTTCATCTCCTGCCCATATATCTTGCCTATACCGTCTTTCCCCATCTTGTTACGTACGTTCAGCAATAACGATCCAGAGCCACAAGTAAGGTCAAATACCTTATTAAGATTCTTTTTTAATCCAGTCTTTGGGTCTTGCCCGTCCAAAGAAACTATCTTAGATAGTATAGTCGATAACTGCTGAGGAGTATAAAACTCACCCGCCTTCTTACCCGAACCTGCCGCAAACTGACCTATCAGATACTCGTAAGCATCGCCCAAGGCGTCGCTATCGGTACTAAAATCGGCTATGCCCTCGGCTATCTTGCTTATTATAGTACATAGCTTTTCGTTACGCTTAGTATAGTTCTTACCCAACTTGTCCGAATCCAGATTTATCTCCGAGAACAATCCCTTGAAGTTACCCTCAAACGATTCGTTTTCTATATACCTAAATCCTTCTTGTAAGGTCTTTAGCAAATCATCGTCTTGTGTACGTGCCAGCTCGCCTATGCTTTTCCACATATACTTAGGCTCTATTACATAGTGTACCTTCTTACGTATTTGCTTCTCGAAATGTTTTATATCATTAGGATTAGCCTCGTACCATACACTAAGTGGTGTACGTCGGTCTTTTTCGCCATCTTTGTCTTCTAATACAGGGTAGTCGCTACCCAGCATCTTCTTTACAGCATTCTCGTAGTTACCCGATAGGTACCTAAGAAACAAGAACGATAGCATATAATCACGGAAATCATCAGCATTCATTACTCCCCTTAACTCATTGGCTATATCCCATAGCGTTGCTCCTAGTTCCTTTTGTTGTATTTGTGTCATATTATTAACAGTTAACTCCTATGGAGTTTTTGGTTTGTTTATATCCTTTGCTTTACTTTCTATATGTTTTATGAAGTCTTTTTCTACTTGTGTTATTCTGTTCTTTATTCTTTCTTTATAAATATCGTATTCACTATATGCCTTTTCTATAGCTTTCTTATGCGATATAGTTCCCGAATGGTCTAGTATATCTTTATTAGTCATAGTCAAAAACACGTCCAGTTGCTTAATCCAATCGTCCATATACATTGGAGTACGATCTAATATTCTTATCTCGGCAATCTCCATAAATGCTGTAACCATTCTGTTAAGTATGTTTAGCTCATCTTCGCTAAGGTAGTTTTTGGCAATCCCGACTTCTTTTCTTGTAGGTATTTCTCCTCTGAAAGATGTAAGACCTATATTTTCCTTAGACGAGCTAACTCTATTATAAATAGTTTCAGCTGCCGTTTCTCCGTGACTTGCCCAGTGCATTTTGTTCTGTATAGTCTTAAATACCATAACCGATTGCTCTGTATTAGCATCATAATCTATACTAGTAGCATATATATCTAAAACCTTTAGCCAAAATACCTTTTCGCTCGACCTTATATCTCTGATGCGAGCCAAAAGTTCATCAAAATAGTTACCTCCTCCCGATTCCTTCAATAAGTCATCGTTCATAGTAAACCCCTTTATCAAATACTCCTTCAAAAGTGCGGTTGCCCATTTTCTGAAATGTACTCCTCGGTGCGATTTAACTCTGTAACCTACCGATATAACTACGTCTAAACTATAGAAGTTAGTAGGTTTAGTAGAAAAATCGGAAATACCGATTTTTCTAACAGAAGACTCCTTCTCTAGCTCCTCTTCCTTATATATATTAATAATATGCTCGTTTACTGTAGAACGACCTTTACCAAATAACTCAGATATCTGATCAATACTTAACCATACCGTCTCATTCTCGAAATGAGTTTCTATCTTAACCCTACCGTCTTCGGTTTTGTATATTAATATCTGATCTTTACTCATCTGTTTTCTTGTTATATTATCCTATTAATAAGTAACTCCTACGGAGTATTTTATTTCTTATTCTTTGCTTCCTGTATTCTTAGTTCTTTATAAACAACTCTCTTTAGGGCGTTTTCTATTTCTACAGAGTACTCTTCTTTTCTTTTTATCTCTTTTACTTCTCTGTCTTCTTATTGTTACTTAGTATCTTAGATACCTCTTTGTCGAAGTCTGATATATAATCTCTATCTTGCTTTATTCTGAATATATCATATTGCTCTTCTGCTTTAATTTTTGCTTCCAAAGCCGATACTTTTCCCTTATCTAACAAAATAGGGTAGTCCGATAGTTCCAGAAACTTATCCAAAAAGACAATCCAATCTTTCATATTCATAACTATACCTCTTTCGGCTCTATTTTCTGCCAAGTCCAGATAAGCAGTAACCAAACGCTGCAACTCCTTTATATGCTCTACTTCCAAATAGTTTTTGGCTATACTAACGTCCGACTTCAACACCTTGCCCTCTGGAGCATTTTTCCAAGAAGTCAAACCCATTGCTATTTTTGTAGCATCTGCTTTACTATATATTATCTCGGCAGCAGTTTTGCCTTGTATTGCCCAATGTAGCTTGTTTTGGGTAGTTGCGAAAAACATCCTCGTAATATCCGAATTGTTAGTATAGTCCGCAGATAGAGAATAAATATCGGTTATTTTCTGATAAAAACGCCTCTCGCTCAAGCGTATCTCTCGTACACGCTCTAGCATCTCATCAAAATAATCCTTACCAAAATGATTTATATCCTTCAAGCGATTATCATCCATAGCAAAACCTTTGATTATATATTCGTGTAGAACCTCCGTAGCCCACTTACGAAACTCTATAGCCACAGAAGAGTTAACCCTGTAACCCACTGACACAATAGCTCTAAGATTATAATGCTTTATATTATTGGTCTGGCTTTTACCCTCTATAGCTCCATGCTGAGTGGTATGTGCAAATTTTGCACATACCACTCTCTCATCTAGTTCGCCACTATCAAATATCTTTTTAAGATGCTTAGTTATTACTGTTCTATCCTTTACAAACAAATCCGCTATCAACTTCTGACTAAGCCATAAAGTATCATCTTTGAAGTACACGTCTATATTAACCTTAGACTCTCCTGCTCGGAATATCACAAAATTATCTAACCTCCGTAAATCACTTTCTTTACTCATATCTATTATCAGTTAACTCCTACGGAGTATTTTATTTCTTATTATTTGCTTCCTGTATTCTTAGTTCTTTATGAACAACTCTCTTTAGGGCGTTTTCTATTTCTACAGAGTACTCTTCTTTTCTTTTTATCTCTTCAAGCTCATCTGTCATCCTATATATATCTAAGTCAACTCCTAATGTCTCTTCTGTTTTACCTTCTTGATTATGAGTATCTATATTGTCTTTAAGCTCCAGAGAAATACTTTCTTTTCTTTGCTTAGTCTTCTCCAACTCCTCTTCTTTATCCTTTCTATAACCTATTAATCTTATCGTTTCTTTTTGGGCATGCCTAAGTTCTTCTTCTTTCGGGCTATTACCTTTGTTTATTATATAAACTATAATCTTATATATACCAACGAAGACAGAAAGGACTGCATCGAATATATGTCTTAGTATTGTTCTCATATCTTATCTTTTTTCTGCCTGCGGAAACAAGCCCTGCATCATGCCCTTTTTATGTTGTTTTAATAAGTCTATCTTCTTGGATTGTTGCTCTATTATTGTGTCTAAACTGCTTAGTGTGTCGGCTATCTTTTGCTGTTCGGGGAGGGTGGGGATAGCTACTTCTATTTTATTTAGAACTTTCTTTGAAAGGCTAGGTACACCTCCAGCTTCATTATAATTATTCCATGTTATGTTTTGAAAAATATTAAAGATAAACTTAGGAGTACATCGTTTGAAAGAATGAGTATAAAAGAGTGTATCTACAGTCCAGAATTTACCTGTCAAGAATTGAGGTTTATTAATTGTTCCTTTTCTACCTATACAAGGACTTTCGCCATCGTATAAAAATTTATCAACAGATAACATATAACCACCACTTCCATATACAGGGGTATTTCCTTTAGATAAATGTTTATAATCTTTACCACTTCCTATTTCAAACAAGTTATCGAACCTCTTACTCTCCCATTCCCCACTAAACCCAGCAAACCTAAGCCTAGGCACAGACTCCCCTTGCTGCGGAAACAACTGTTGCAACAAGGCTTTCTTATGTTGCTTCAATGCTTCTAACTTATCGGTATGGGTTGTTATTATAGCGTCTAAACTGCTGAGGGTCGAGGCTATCTTTTGTTGTTCGGGGAGGGAGGGGAATGAAGTCTTTAATTTTTCTAACTGTTTTGAATAAAGATGTACAACTACAATCCCTTGCGAAAACTTAGCTATCTCTCTGCTCTTAGAACCATTCAAATAATAAGATAGAAATGAACCATGTAATTCTGACCTAATAATATTCAAGTCACCTCCTAAAGCAATACCTTCTTCTAAAACACATGAAGCCGTTGCTATGTCTTCTTGAGTCTCTCCAGAAGATGGTATAAGTACATCTCCCTTTTTACTAAACACTAATTTATCCGAAGATATATTAGTTTTAGATACGACTTCACTAATAACTTCATTGTACTTGGTGTATAACTCTCCATATCTAATACATGAATATTTACCATCTATTGATATATCCGCTTTAGAAATACCTTTTCCTTTATGGAAAGTAGCAACCTCCCCCAACTTCTTCTGCTCCCACTCTCCAGAAAACTCTTGAAACCTAATCCTTGGCACTAATATATTTTTATTATCCATTGTCTTTATTGTCGTTTTGTCAAAACTTGTACCCTCTCCTTAGTTAGGTGATCAGTTACTATTGTTCTTGGTATAGTTTTATTCCTGCTATTTCGTTGCCTTCTGCTAGTTTGTCTAGTACAGGTATTAGCTCGTTCATTATCTCTGTTTCTTTCTTGGCACCGTCTTTCCAGCCTAACTCTAGCGGTTCTATTAGGTCGCTTAGTTTTTCAGCGTCTAGTGTCATACGTTTTATGGTATGTACTACAAACAGGCTAAGGCTCTCTGCTTTTAGGTCGTGTTTGCTGGCTATGGCTACTAGTAGTTTGTTGTTTTGTTGTTTTCTGAAATCGTCGAAGTTTGCTTTTATATCGTCAGGGCTTAGTTTATCTCCTTTTTTGATGCTATCCATAAAGTCTTTTATATCTTGTGAGTCTCCCATCAGGTTACTGGTCGATGTTAACATCTCTATTATCCTCTCTTTCGACACCTTAGAGTTGTTGGTTGTAGCTTGGGTAAACTCTGACATCAACCCTATTATATAGTCATAGTCTATTATGGTAGAGTTAAATATTACAAACTCAGGGTCTATCTGTGCAACTATTGGGTTTACTTTATCTTCATCATCAGGTTTTGTTTCTACTAATCTTTTGGCTACTTCTATATATACACTTTGGAAGCTACGCACCTCGTCTATGGGTAGTATTTGTTCTACCTCTTGTACTTGCTGGGTGCTTAGGTCGGTGTATTGGTCTATTTTGTTTTTTAGTTTCTGTACTTGTTTGAACTTGTTTATAAACTCAGCTCTTGCCGTGTCTCCTTTTAGGTTATGTACTTGGTCGGGCTTGCAGTCTAGTCCATGGCTTTCCATAAACTCTTCTAGTTCTTTGGTAGCTTCTTTGTATTGTTCTATTACTACAGGGGCGGCATCTACGGTCCATATTTCTTTAGGGTTTTCGGCTTTAGCTCCTGAGAAGAGGCTAATAGCAGCGTTAACTCTTGTTTCTTGCCCACGGAAGTCTAGTATGTTACCATGAGGTTTACTACCGTTTAGTACCCTGTTGGTACGTGAGAAAGCTTGTATAAGCCCGTGATGTTTTAGGTTTTTGTCTACGTATAGGGTATTAAGGTACTTAGAGTCGAAACCAGTAAGTAGCATATCGACCACTATGGTAATATCTATCTTTAGGTCTTGGCTTACCTCGTTTTTGCTATACTTTTGGCTTTTAATCCTTGCCTGTACATTTTGGTAATAACTGTCGAACTCGCTTATACGGTGGTTGGTATTGTATAGTTGGTTATAGTTATTTATTATATTGGTTAGTTCCTCTTTTTTGTGCTGAGGATCTACTTTATTGTCTGCTTTCTCTTGAGTTAGGTCGTCTTGTATCTGCTTTATGTCTTTATCTCCTTCGGCAGGAGGCGAGAATACGCAGGTTATATTAAGGGTTTTGTATTCTGAGTTCTGCTTTAGCTTTTCTTCTTGTGCTTGTTTTATTAGTTTATAATATTCTATAGCATCGTTAATAGAAGCGGTAGCAAACACAGCGTTGAACTTACGGTTGTTGGTAGCTATATTGTGTTTGTTTAGTATATAGTTTACTACTGCTTTTTTGTGTTGCTTGCATCCTATCTCTACTTTTTCGTCAGGTTTTAGGTAGTCTATATTGAACTTTAGTACATTCTGGTCGTCAATAGCGTTTGTTATGGTGTACGAATGTAGTTCGCTTTGGAATATATCTTCGGTGGTTTTGTATGTTGCTTGGTCTCCGTCTATGGTTTTGTAGTTAGAGTTTTTATCGAATATAGGGGTACCCGTAAAGCCAAACATCTGCGCCTTGGGGAAGAATTCCTTTATTGCCTTATGGTTTTCGCCAAACTGCGAGCGGTGGCATTCGTCAAATATAAATACTATACGTTTGTTTTTGAGTGGTTCTAGTCTGTCTTTATAAGTAGTAAGTCCTTCGTTTCGTTGTTTGGTATTTCGTTTAGAGTTTTGGTCAAGAGCCAAACCAAGCTTTTGTATAGTAGTAACTATTACTTTGTCCTTGCTGTTGGTCGATATCATTCGGTCTATCATAGCCCTAGTATTGGTGTTTTCTTCCACACAATTCTCTTGAAACTTGTTAAACTCCTCTCTTGTTTGTTTGTCTAGGTCTTTACGGTCTACTACAAACATACATTTGTCTATGTCAGGATTGTCTTTCATCAGGGTCGAAGCCTTGAAAGAGGTAAGGGTTTTACCTGACCCTGTGGTATGCCATATATATCCGTTACCACGGTTTTCTTTTATGCTATCGACTATAGCTTTTACTGCATATACTTGGTAAGGACGCATTACTAGTATTTGTTTTTCGCCTACTACAAGCACCATATATCGGCTTATCATCTGCCCTATGGTACATTTGGGCAAGAATGCTTTGGTAAACTCGTTCAGCCCATTTATCTTTTTGTTGTCTTTGTCGGCAAGTTGGTAAACAGGCAAAAACTGTTCGTCGGCATTGAAGTTAAAATGCTTGTTATTGTTGTTAGAGAAATATAGAGTAGTCGATCTGTTGCTGACAATAAACATCTGCATAAAGCAAAGCAGAGTGTTTTGGTATCCGTTACCAGTATCGTTTTTGTACTTCACTATCTGCTCCATGGCTTGCCTATGACTTACTTGTAGAGTTTTTAGTTCTATTTGTACCAGTGGCAGTCCGTTTATTAGTATTATAACGTCGTATCGATGATGGCTTTTGTTGGTGTTTATCTTAAGTTGGTTTATTACTTCGAAGTCGTTTTTGCACCAGTCTTTTATATTTACCAAGCTGTAGTGTAGCGGAGTTCCATCTTCACGGACGAAGGTATTGGTTTGCCTTAACCTCTGCGAAGACTCAAATACATCGGGATTTATTATTTCATGTTTTAGTTTATCAAACTCTTTGTCGGTAAGCGTAACAGCGTTTAGTTTGTTAAACTTCTCTCTAAAGTTCTGCTCCATAGCCTTGTTGCTACGTATATCGGGGCGATAAGTGTACTTTAGGTCTTGTAGTTTGTTAATGAAATTGTCCTCTATATTGTTTTCTTTGGTCATAGTGTTGGGCATTTACTTTGAACTAACAAATATATGATTTTATATGAATAATGCTTTGTTGTTTGTGGTTTTATCTGTTAGTTAATTATATTCAAGTTCATCAGTCTCATTTTTATATAAAGAAACTTCCAACACCCCCCTCTAGAAGAACAAACCGAGATAGTCTCTAGAGTAGAGAGTTTATTCTCAAAGATAAACCATATAGAGCAGAGCTACGAGGCATTGAAACTACAAACGGAGCAATTACCACAAGCCATACTAGCCAAGGCGTTTAAGGGAGAGTTGGTAGAGCAGTTGCCTAGTGACGGATCTGCTAAGGACTTGTTAGAAGAGATAAAGCTGTTGAAGGCAGAGACGGAAGGGACGAAGAGATTGCTTCGTTCCTCGCAATGACGTGCTGTGTGTGACTTGCAGGGGTTGACGTGCAGTACGTCATTGCGAGTGAGGCACGAGCGAAGTAATCCCACGTACTGTGTTGTACAGGGGTCTCAGCCATAGGGGTTGCTTCGTGCCTCGCAATGACGTGCAGGGGTTGACGTGCTGTGTGTGTGTGTGTGTGTGTCATTACGAGTGAGGAACGAGCGAAGTAATCTCACGTGCTGTGTTCGCAGTTGTAGGGATTGCCTTACGAGGCACAAAGTAATCACTCGCTGGTGACGTGCAGGGGTTGACGTGCTGTGTGTGTCATTACGAGTGAGGCACGAGCGAAGTAATTAAACTTTTGTTTACTGGCTGTTTCATTGTTTTGCTCATCA
Organism: Flavobacteriaceae bacterium; assembly: GCA_013215105.1. Classification (GTDB taxonomy): domain Bacteria; phylum Bacteroidota; class Bacteroidia; order Flavobacteriales; family Flavobacteriaceae; genus DT-33. Next base: position 158 of record JABSPL010000218.1, on the reverse strand, counting down.
TGATAAGATCTTTTATAGTTAGGGTCTGCTGAAAAAGTATTTATTTAACTAATACTTAGTTAAATAAATACATAAAACACTTATTTGTATATGGTCAAATGCAGGTTTATTGCTATATTACAGCAAATAACCATGCATTATGATAAATTATACTTCGG
>JABSPL010000217.1 GCA_013215105.1 Flavobacteriaceae bacterium | reverse complement strand
CAATCGGTCTGTACTATATAATTTATTAGTACTATCGTAACCATCACCACTGTTATCTGTATCGGACAGAGTATAACCAGTGTTAAAAAATCCTATAGTAGTTTCTCCATACGATGGAGCTGTTGTGCTATACCCCATAGCTGTAGAAAAATATCCATTTGCTATTGTACCATTTCCCATGGAAGTAGAAGAAGTTCCATTTGCCTTTGTACCATTTCCCATGGAAGTAGAAGAAGTTCCATTTGCCTCTGTACTGTTTCCCATAGCAGTAGAACTAGATCCATTTGCCTTTGTGCTAACTCCCGTAGACATGGAATTAAACCCACTAGCTTCTGTACCAACACCCATAGCTATAGAATAAACACCTATAGCTTTAGTTTCATTTCCCATAGCTATAGATCCTATACCTATATTGGCGTCATCCCATTGGTCTCCACTAGTAGTTCCCACCCTAAAAGCCCCTTTACTCTTATCGAAAAACATACGGTTATTATCCTCTGTGGTACTTGTATCATCATCTAATTGAGTACTACCAAATACAAAGTCCATTGAAGTATCTGTAGCATCAGTTATATCAGTTATATTGGTTATAACTGTTCCGTTTTTTGTAAACACTCCACCCTTATCTTCTGTCCAATATAAAACTCCAGAACCATCAGTAGCAAGCACCTGAGTAGCATCACCATCGTCAGCAGGTAAGGTCAAAGAATAACTACTCGCTAAAGTAGAGCTAGAATTTATAGTTATGGTATTGTTTGTAGATATATCGGAGTCATGAAGAATAATAGAACCTAAAGTTGATTTTCCATCTTCTCCTAAAGTTAGAGTTCCATCTACTTGTAGCTTACTAGTAGGATTAGCTACTCCTATACCTATATTACCTGTACTTAATGTAGTTTCGACTCCATCAACTCCTATTCCAAAAATTATATTACCTATGTTTAGTTGATTATTAACTGCTGTATCTGAATTTTCTCCATTATTACGAAATACACCTGCTCTATAACCTATAGTTATATTATTAGAATCATTTACCCCTATGTTTAACGAAGATTCATAACCTATAGATATATTATTATCTCCGTTCAATTTACCAGAACTATAAAGAGATTTATATCCTATAGACACATTATTATTTCCATTCAAATTCTCAGAACTATAAAGAGATTTATATCCTATAGATACATTATTATTTCCTGATAGACCTGTATTTTCACTATAAAAAGCTTCATAACCTATAGCTACATTTCTATCTACGTTAGAATAAAATTCTCCATGAATAGAGTTAGAACCTATAGCTATATTTTCATTTCCTGAAACATTTTTTCTCAAAGCACTATGTCCTATAGCCACATTGTCGTTCCCCATAAAAACATTAGGTCCCTCTGGCTCACCTCCTTCTAGAGTATTTGTTCCTATAGCCACATTATTATTTGCCTGAGTAACATACAACATAGAAGATTTTCCTATGGCTATATTATCTGTACCTATACCCAAAGAAGTTCCATCTCCATTAATACCTGCATCAGAGGTAAGGTGGTTATTGTTGCTATGAATTTTCAAATCAGCAGAAGATATATCTGATAGAGCAATACTAACTTTATTATTATTAGAATCGGTAAGTTCTAAACTCAATCCATCGGTACTTTTTGCTAAGCTACTGTTTGTAGTGTTTATATCCGCTAAAGATATCTTTACTATACCTCCCTCAGAATCGGTAAGTATTAGGTATGTACCATCTTGACTAAGTGTAGTATTAGTTGTATCATTACCCCCTATTATATCTTCTTTTGTTATAAGTCTATTCCAAACATTACCATGCCAATAGTAGTATCCAGGTTTCAAATCACTAGTAGTACTAGTGTTGAACACTGTAAGTCCATCTATATTGCCACTAGTAATGGTTGTAACATCGGTAAGAGAGGTTAAGGTTATTTTGGGTATTAACAATCCTTTGTTGTTAGAAACTATTTCTAATTGCGCTGAGTCGTTTGGTTCTAGTTTCCCTATACTAACTTGAGAGTATCCAACTATACTAATAAATAAAAATACACCTACTAAAATTTTCATCTTCATCTTCATTCTAAATTAAATTTAATTTTAAAGATGTTAGAAGCTAAAAAAACCTAATATATTATATAAAACCCCCAACATCGTCATTATCAATATTATTAAAAAAACATTTTACCGCTATTTTTAATACAAATATTAATATTGCAAAATTACGCGTTTTTTGCTAATTACCAAAAAAACTTATAGTTACAATATTTAATACATTTCACAACTAACACAACTAGTTGATAAACAGTGTTATATATATTTGTTTGTTTTCATAAAAGTATCCGTAAAAACAGGTTAATTTTGATCAAAACGATTATATTTGTCTTTTAGTACAATACTAATAAAACTTTTTCTATGGGAAGAATTGAAAAACAGTTTAAAAGGACTAACTTAATGTTCTTTTTGCTTAGTTTAAATCAGACCACACTGCTCCTGTCCAGACCCTAATCTTTTTACTTACACTATCATAATAAATAGTTCCTTCGCTAGGTGAAGTTGGTGCTGTTGCTTTTGGTGTAAGCTTTAAAACATCGTTTATAGTAACATTTCCACTTATTGTAGTATCACCAGTTGCTTTGTCTATATTAAATGTATCTGTAGTTCCATTGTTAATTGTTAAATTACCATAAATAGTTGTATTTCCATTTTTTAACATTACTAAGGCATTGGATCGACTATTATGATCTATTCCATTACCTATTACAAGTAAAGGGTCAGTAGGTACAAAATTATCAACATCACCCGATATTTCTTTATTATTAACACCTAAAGTAACTTGAAAAGCTGTCTCTGCTTTAAGCAAATAACCTAAGGCTGTAGAAGCATATGCTGTTGTAGTTACTCCTTGTCCAATAGCTGTAGAATAATGTCCTGCAGAATTAGTCCTATATCCAAGTGAGGTTGAATAATTCCCCATAGTAATAGCTTCATGACCTACAGCTGTAGAAGCCACACCTGCCGTATGAGTATGATATCCCATTGCAATAGAAGCCCATTCCATTGTAGTTGATAATTCTCCTAACGCTATCGAAGAGAACTTATTAGATGTAGCCGACGCACCTATGGCCACAGAATTCCTACCTTTTGAACTAGCCTGATGACCAATAGCTATACTATGTGAATCACCTGTAGCAGTAGCATCTTGTCCTATAGCTATAGAAGCATATCCATTAGATATAGTATTTATTCCTAAACCTAAAGAGAAATTTCCCACGTTAGCATCATCCCATTGATCACCAATAGCTGCTCCAACTCTAAGAGCCCCTTTGCTTTTGTCAAAAAACATCCTTATATCTCCACTGTCAAAAATCGAATTATCAATACCATCTAACTGAGTACTTCCAAACACGAAATCATCGGTAGCTATATTTGCCGTATTATGCACAACTTGTCCTGTTCGTGTAAACTCTCCCGCTCCTCCTCCTGTAGCAGGGTTAGTCCAAGACAAAACACCATTACCATCCGTCTCTAAAACCTGCCCTGGAGTACCATCTCCTGCAGGAATTACTAAACCTATAGCTTTATTAGCCCATTCTAGTTCACCGGTTATGCTTTTTTCTAAAACTTGACCTATAACTCCATCATTTGCTGGTAAAGTAAGAATATAATCAGTTGTTATATCTGTTGGTGATTTTATAGTAACCGTATTACTACTATCATTATCATTTAATATAAGTCCTGAATCTCCTGCTGTTGAACTACCAAGAGTCAATGCTCCGTTAAGAGTTGTATTTCCACTTTTTAACATCACTAAAGCATCATTTTTTGTAGTAGCATTTCCATTACCTATAGTAAACAAACGATCCGCATCGTTCCATACAGTAGTACCGTTAGTAGCAAGTGTATAATCTTTATTATAAGCTCCTATCACAGTTTCTGAATATGATTTTGCTGTAGTATAAAATCCCATAGTAGTCGAATTCTCACCACTTGCGGTAGTATATACACCCATAGACACAGAACCATATCCTTCTGATTTAGTATTATCTCCCATAGCAGTAGAATTCTCACCACTTGCTGTAGTATAATTACCTAAAGCAGTAGAATAATTACCTTCTGCTTTAGTGTTATATCCTATAGAAGTTGAAGGACTACCACTAGCTATAGATCTAAATCCCATAGCTATAGAATTAACTCCTGATGCTTTAGTTACAGCTCCCATAGATATTGAATTAGTTCCGGCTGCCAAAGTACCGCTTCCTATAGAAGTAGAAGCAAAACCACTTGCAACAGTATTATAACCCATAGCCACAGAATACTCACCTATTAGATCTATTTTAGGAGTAGCACCATCATTATCATGATTATACTTCTCATCATTCCAATGATTTTCTGTTACCCCACCTACCCTAAATGCTGCTTTACTCTTATCAAAAAACATACGTGAATCATCATCGATACTACCAGTGTCATCATCTAATTGAGTACTTCCAAAAACAAAATCATCTGTAGCTATATCTGTAGTATTACTTATTACTGTTCCTACTTTTTTAAATTCTGGAGAAGATATATCTGATAGAGCAATACTAACTTTATTATTATTAGAATCGGTAAGTTCTAAACTCAATCCATCGGTACTTTTAGCTAAGCTACTGTTTGTCGTATTTATATCCGCTAAAGGTATCTTAACTATACCTCCCTCAGAATCGGTTAGTATTAAGTCTGTACCGTCTTGACTAAGTGTAGCATTAGTAATACCACTACCCCCTATTATATCTTCTTTTGTTATAAGTCTATTCCAAACATTACCATACCAATAGTAGTATCCAGGTTTCAAATCACTAGTAGTACTAGTGTTGAACACTGTTAGCCCATCTATATTACCATTAGTAATGGTAGTAACATCAGTAAGAGATATTAAAGATATTTTGGGTATTAACAATCCTTTGTTGTTAGAAACTATTTCTAATTGTGCTGAGTCGTTTGGTTCTAGTTTTCCTATACTAACTTGAGAGTATCCAATTATACTAACAAATAAAAATAGTCCTAATAAAATTTTCATCCTTATATTCATTATAAATTAACAATTAAACTAAGTTAAGTAATCTTAGAAATATGGGCACATTAATCCGCACTCTAATTTTCATTAGACATCATACTTAACCACATTAGCACAATCAAAACACCTTATTAAAAGCACTTTAACTACAACAAACCTACAAATCTTTTTTATGAAAACCTAAATAAAATTTAAAAAGCTAAGAATAAACACTCATAAATACAAATATTTACAGCTAAATATCAAATACAATATACTGATTATAAGTTAAATGTCTTTTTTTTATTTGTTTTATATAGTTACCACACATCATTAAATACACCTAAACGTGTTACTACTAACTATTTATAAGTATACATTATGATAAACATAATATTTATACAGTTTAAATTTACATTATTTACGATATCAATACTCTTTTAATTATAATCCTACTGGATTTTAATTAAAATAAAACATGTTTTTACTGTTTAATAAAAACAATTTATATTTGTACCTACACCAATTTTGTAACAGAGTATTGTTATATATAGGTATACAAAAATATTAATTATACCAAGAAGCTATAATTAATTACTAATCAATTATAGCTTCTTGGATTATCTTCTGAATATCGGTTCTTATATTCATTTTAGATAATTTATTATTAGTCATAGTAGGGTATATTCTGTTAGACAAAAACACATATACAAGTTCGGTATCAGGGTCGGCCCAAGTGTAAGTACCTGTAAAACCACTATGCCCAAAACTGTTATCAGACACACAGCCACAAGTAGCTTCCTCTATTTTTTTTATCTGTAATTTATCGAAAACCAAACCTCTTCTTACGCTATCTATACTAAAATATCGTCTGTTAAACTTAGAAATAGTACGTTTTTTGAAGTATTTTCTCCCTCCGTAATATCCGTTTTGTAAATACATTTGCATCATTTTGGCTATATCGTTACTATTAGAAAACAAACCTGCATTACCATTGACACCTCCCATCATAGCAGCTCCCATGTCGTGCACATAGCCCACCAATTCCTGATATCTATAATAATCATCTATTTCCGAAGGAACTATACGTTCAATATCTATATTACCTATAGGATTATACATCATACTATGTGCCCCTATCCTGTCGTATATATAGTCGTTGTTTACTTTATCCATAGGTTTCTTATAGCAATCTTCTAAGTATTTTTTCATCAGAAAAAATACTAAACCACTATATTTGTACTTTTTTTCTTCCAAAAGAGGACTATCTGAAACTATTTTATATATAGAATCAACATAATCTCTACGCATATACATATCTTTAGCTATTTTAATAGAAAAAATATCATCTTTTGTGTTTCTATAGTATTTGGCTAACACTTTTTTATTAGGGCTATCAATTGTTTTTTTATAAAATGGTATCCACGATTTGAAACCTCCAGTATGTGAAAAAGCTTCTTTAAAACTGATACATTCTTTATTAGTACCTTCCAAAAAGCTCATTTTTTCGCCCAAATTATCATTTAAAGAAAATATTTTATCTTCGGTTGCTTTCATCAAAAGAGGTAAACCTCCTAGTATTTTGGTCAAAGATGCCAAATCGTAAATATCGGTATTTTTAACTATTTTACTCTTTTTATAAGTATGATATCCATAGCTTTTCTCGAAAACAACTTTACCTTTTCGGACCACCAAAATCTGTAAACCAGGAGCCATAGCCGAGTCTATAACCATATTGGCTACAGAATCTATTTTTTGAAGTTTCAAATAATCCATCCCAACCGAAGAAGCATCTCCATAAGATAAGCGCTTAAGTAATTTAGAACTAAGCCCCTCTCCTATTTTGAAACTCTTAGCTATATTAACAGGAAGTTCACCCTTAGTATCCAAAGCTCCAAATATTATTTGTGCCGATATTTGTTGAAAAACATCGCTGTTTTGATAACATAACAATACAGTTTCTATATTTTTAAAACTCTTGATATCTATAAGACTATAAGGGCTCGCAAATACCGAAAGTATTACTTTATATTTTTTAGATAGTTGTGAAATCAATTTCAATTCCTTTTCAGAAAACTTAAAACTCTTCCACGGGTTAGCATCCGAAATATGAAAGCCTATTATCAATGTTTTGGTACTATTGGGTATATTATCGGCTGAAACCTGTTTTACTAAACTGTATTTATTTAAATATTTCAAAAACTCATCAGAGTTTGCCTCTCCCAATTTGAGATAAGCAATACTTCCTTTAGAAATATCTTTTATAGGTAATATTTTTTCTTTGTTTTTCAATAAAGTCACTGCATTTTCTGCTAGTTCCCTATACAAAACATCATTTTCTCTTTTGTGTAAATCGTTATATAAATTATCTAAAGATATAGGTTTATATTTATTTAAACCTGCCCAATATTTAGACATTAATATTTTTCTGACCGAAAAGTTCAATCTAGTTTCATCTATCAATCTGTTAGTTATAGCTTTTTTTATTTTACTAACAGCTGCTTCTATATCTTGTGGAAAAAGTAATATATCGTTACCTGCTATAAAAGCGTCCAATTCTATATCTCCTGGTTTTTTACTAGCCGAAACTCCTCCCATATTTAGGGCGTCGGTTATTATTAGACCTTTGAAACCTTTTTCTTTTTGTAATATTTCAGTAACTATTTCATAGGACAAAGACGATGGTAAACCACGTTTTTTTTCTAAACTAGGGACTTCCAAATGAGCAACCATAACACTAGCCAAACCATTGTCAAACAAAGGAGAGTAAGGATACATTTCTATATCATATATTCGTTTTTTCTTATGCTTAATTATAGGCAAAGTCTTGTGTGAATCGCTAGAAGTATCTCCATGACCTGGGAAATGCTTAGCACATGCCATCACTCCTACCGACTGTATCCCTTTGGTAAAAGCTATAGATTTTTTAGTTACATTTTTCTTGTTTTCACCAAAAGACCTATTTCCTATTATAGGGTTTTTAGGATTACTATTAACATCGACAACTGGAGCGAAGTTTATATGTATCCCCATTCGTTTACAATGCTCACCTAAAACCTCACCAAAATCATAGATTAAACTATCATCCTGAATAGCTCCCATAGTCATGTTCCAAGGAAACTTATAAGTATCTTTCAGCCTCATGTCTAAGCCCCATTCTCCATCAAAACCTATCAACAGTGGTACTGTCGAACTTTCTTGAAATCGGTTAGTCAACTCTGCCTGATGCTTTGCTGTTCCTTGCATAAATATAAGCCCTCCCAAATGATATTTTTTTATTATATAATCGAGTTTGTCTTCATAAACTTTGTCTTTATTAGAATATGCTTGTAACATTATAAGTTGTCCTATTTTTTGTTCTACAGTCATTTTAGACACTATAGAATCAACCCATTTTTGTTGTTTTTGATAATCTTTTGTAACCAAAGGTTCTAATTGTTGAGAGTTAACTCCCCAGAAAGAAAACATCAATAAACTTAGCCCAATAATATTTTTCATAGTTATAATAATCTTTTTTGCCAGCTATTTTCTACTTTTACTTCCCATTTACTATCCAAGTCATACTTTGTGTTTACCATATTATTAAACACAACAGTATCTTTATCAATTATTCCTTCAGAAGATAATTCTTTAAATTTAGACATGTTTACAGTATTTATACTTCCTTTAATATCTCTATAAGCTATATTAAGTTTATCTAAAATATTCAAATCTAAAGTTTTTTCCATGTTTTTAATGAATTTAACAGACGAATCTATAGAACATCCTGAAACATCTCCAAAAGAAATATCTATTCCTAAAACTATAAATTGATTATAAAGAAGCACATAACTTCCTTTTAGATCTGACCCGTGCCTTGTCCAATTGTTCACAAACTCTAGAGCTCCTTCTTTTATAGTATTTTGTTCCTCTTCATTCAAAACTCTTTCTACCTGATATACCCATACTTTAGCCTCACTGGGTAATTTCTCAAATTCTATATACATAATTATTTATTTTTGAAGATATCAACTGCTATATTGTAAGCACTTTCAAATCTTAAACTATTTATATTTATTTCTACTTTTTGTTTCAAAAAGTAAGTAAGTATCTTTTCTGTAGGCATATTCCCTGTCAGCTCATCGGTAGCCATAGGGCAACCTCCATATCCCTTTATAGCACCATCAAACCTACGACAACCAGACTTATATGCAGCATCCATTTTTTCATACCAAGTACCTATAGTGGTATGTAAATGAGCTCCAAATTCTATTTTAGGATAATCAGGGATAAGATTAGAATACAAGTATTTTATATCCTCTGGAGTAGAACTACCTACAGTATCTGACAAAGAAACTATATTAACACCCATTTTATAAAGCCTATCGACCCAATTAGCTACTATATCTACAGACCAGGAATCTCCGTAAGGATTGCCAAAACCCATAGACAAATACACTACTAGCTTTTTATTTTTATTATCAACTAAATTAATGATTTTTTCTAACATATCCAACGAATCCTCTATAGTCTTATGAGTATTACGCATTTGAAAATTTTCAGATATGGAAAAAGGAAAACCAAGATAATCTATTTCTTCAAACTCTAAAGCATCTTTAGCTCCTCTGAGGTTGGCTATTATAGCCAAAAGTTTAGAAGAATCATCTGACAAATTAAGATTGTCTAAGACCTCGGCAGTATCTCTCATCTGAGGGATTGCCTTTGGTGACACGAAACTTCCAAAATCGATAGTATCGAAACCCATATACAACAACGAATTTATATACCTAATTTTGTCTTTAGTAGGTATAAATTCTTTCATCCCTTGCATAGCATCTCTAGGGCATTCTATAAGTTTTATCTTATTATTCATTTATTTATAATTAATCTGAAAATAGATATTTCATTGCATATCTCACAGCTAAAGCAGCCAAACCCATAGTTAACAGAGCTATATTTACGCTTATTATCAAATAAGTATAAGTGTCATCTTTAGCTAATACTTTGAAACCTATATTGACCAATACAGGCGACACAAACATGAGAGGCAAGGAAATAGCAAAAAATATGAGGGATTTCTTCTTGTATTTATTTTTCATTATATAGGTGTATTTTATTTAGTAAAAATATAAAAACTATAGCTTCTTTCTACGTTTTTATAAATATATTATTCAAAATAATTATATCTTTATTATTACAAATCTAAAGTATCTTAATTAAAAAAGCTATCCTTAATAACATAAGGATAGCTTTTTTAATTATCTAAACAAATTTTCAATATAATTACTCTATATCTATTTTGTTCTTTTATCTAAGTTATATGCTTTTGAGCCTTATAAGACGACCTTACTAAAGCACTACTTTCTACGTGTCTAAATCCTAAATCCTTACCTATAAGTTCAAATTTCTTAAATTGTTCAGGAGTTATATACTCTTTTACTTGTAAATGCTTTTTACTAGGTTGTAAATATTGACCTATAGTTATAACGTCCAAGCCTACTTTAGCTAAGTCTTCCATAGTTTTTATAACCTCTTCGGGTCTTTCTCCCAAACCTAACATTATACCTGACTTGGTTCTGTTAACTCCCGATTTCTTAAGGTAATTAAGAACCTCTAAACTACGTTCGTATTTAGCTTGTATTCTCACTTCACGGCTAAGTCTTTTTACAGTTTCCATATTATGAGACACCACTTCTGGAGCAACGTTTATTATTCTATCAATATTGTTTTCCATACCCTGAAAGTCAGGAATAAGAGTTTCTAAAGTCACTTTAGGGTTGGCTCTACGTATAGCCTTAACAGTTTCTGCCCATATTATAGAGCCTCCATCTCTCAAATCATCTCTGTCGACCGAAGTAATAACTGCATGTTTTATCCCCATCAGTTTTATAGAACGAGCTACCTTTTCGGGTTCATCCCATTCTACAGTCTCGGGTCTTCCTGTTTTTACACCACAAAAACCACAAGAACGAGTACAAACATTTCCCAAAATCATAAATGTAGCAGTACCTTCGCCCCAGCATTCTCCCATATTAGGACAACTTCCACTGGTACAAATAGTATTTAACTTATATTTATCGACCAAATTCCTCAAATCGGTATACTTCTTACCAATAGGTAATTTCACCTTTAACCATTTGGGTTTTTTTATCTTTTCGGGTTTAGCCGTCTCTTGGTTTGTTGTTAATTCTTCTAACATTACAGTAAATATTAAGAACGCAAAGTTACAAAGATTTAATAAGATATTTTATAAGTAATCGTTAAATTAATAAGTATTTTATTAAAGATTAATACGTCTATTTTATTTCTTAATTTATCTTATCCAAAAACAGCTTACTCCTTAACTCATACCAAGTCATTTCATCGATAATACTACTATATTCAAAAACTTCACCCTCTAAATAATTATTGATATAATCAAAACGAGATTTAGAATCGGGATGAGAACTAATCCAATTAAGTATTCCAATATCATTATTTACGGAAAGAATAAGCATAAAATTAGCCAATTCTCTAGGATTAACATTAGTATTTATCATATATTCAACAGCTTTCATATCAGCATCTTTTTCCATGGCTTGACTTAACAACGAAGAAGAAAGCAATTCAATAACCCTTTGGTTAGCTACAATAACTCCGTCACCAGTAATCATAGAAACTAAAGCTGTTATACCTATTTCGGTTATTATACTTTTCATAATATGATCTAATTCGATATGAGCTATTTCGTGAGAAAGAATTCCTACTAGCTGATCTACGTTTTGACAAGATGATATCAAGCCTGAATTAATCAAAATATGTCCCATAGGTAGAGTAAAAGCATTTATTTCGTTGTCTCTTACTATATGTATTTTAACTTTTGATCTATCTATTTTATTAGACAAACATATCTTATCGACTATAGTATCTACAGTTTTATTTATGTATACATCTTCTATTATTATATGTGATTTACTTACAGAATCCCATATTAATCTCCCTAATTTCTGTTCCAGTTCACCTCTATTTCCTTCTACTTTAGCTATCTTAACAAAATCGATTTGTTTGAAACCATAGAATATTACAAAAAACAAGGATAATATCACAATACCTTTAAATACTATTTTCATATCTTAGGTTTAACTATTAAATTAGTAATATCCGAATAAAACCACCATTCTACATGTATTCCTTTTCTTACTTTTATAGCTGTATAAATAGTAGCTATAAATTCTATGAAATTAAACAAAAATACAGTCAAAATATAAGCGAAATAATCATTTGAAACAGTTTCATCTGTAAATATAATAGATACAGTCCACCAAAAACTATAACTATTAGCAAAAAACAAAAAAAGTTGAGACAGTAAAGCTTGAGTACAATGCCAACGAATGAAATAACTCCTTTTCCTGTTTGCCAAATAAAAAATAAGTGTAGTCAAAAGGTTAACTATAGGAAACGGCAAACCCACTGCAATTGCTACTAAAGACATCACATAGCTATTAGAAGCATATTCTTCTTCATGATATTCTGGTTTGTATACAAACTTATTTATTTTTATCATATTTGTTTTATTATATTCCAAATCCAATTAGAAAAAACTAGTATTATCAAAAAAACAGAAGTGTTTTTTCGTTTTATATAATATTCTACTCTATAATATAAATCATATAAAGTATTTTTACTAAACAGAACATCATATACTATAATAATAGGCGACAGTACCATAATAGCAAATATCACCAACCCCATAGGATTCATATTTATAGACTCTATAATATCTCCTTTCAAAACGCTAAGAACTGCTCTAGTACTACCGCAAGAAGGGCAAGGTATCGTTGTTATATTCTTGAATAAGCAAACGCTAAATGAAGTGTTTTCAGCAGAGTTAAAAACCAAATACAACCAAATATAGCCTGCAATACAGGCTATAAATAGTAATATATAAAGTTTATTTCTACTAATTTTCATTTAAGAAGCATACCTCATAAAGTTCTCGAAATTAACTTTTTTGGACTCCCCCATTATAAGAAAAAGATCAACAAGAGCCCATATACCTAATCCTCCACAGGTCAAAAGCTTAGCTATACCTAGACCTGTTTGCCCTATATAAAATCTATCAATACCTAAACCCCCTGCAAATATAGAAATCAGAATTGAAGTAGTAGGGTCTTTATAATCAATCGACTGTATCATTACCCATTTAGACTCATCCATCCCCAACAGTACATCTCTTACTACTGATATTTGACTTGATTCAAACATTTTTGCGTTCATCATCAAGAACATATCTACTTTTTGTGCTTCCATTTTTTTGGTTTTATATTGTCCTACTCTTAAGGTTTTTCGGTTACACCGTAATATTATATTGACAAATATAAGTATTACAAACTACTCAATTCCAATAATTTCAATACCGTTTTCCAATTTCTAGTTGTTGTTGACATTTTTAACTTTTTTTCAAAAAAACTATTTACCAATTTAGATTTATGATACTTTTCTTCGCAATATATATAAGCACTACTGTCTTTTATCACAAATTCATCAGGTTTACAATTATAAGTTTCAATATTCAAAACAGACTCTTCACTTGGCTTTTCTTTCAAAAATGTAAGGTGTAATTTTGTAATATCTGATACCTCTAATTTATAAAATGGGTTTTCCTCTACAAATATTTTCAACTCATCAGCAGTTATCACTATCACAGGAACTTCAAAACCGTAAGCTATATTTATAGATTTCTCTATCATATCAGCACAATCAATATTACTTAAATTGTTTCCTGAATCAAAAATCACATTTCCACTTTGTATATAAGTGACTACATCTGTAAACCCTAGTTTTATAAATATAGCTTTTAAGTCTTTCATTAATATTATTCGCTTACCTCCTACGTTTATACCTCTTAGTATCGCTATTTTTTTCATTCCTTATTGTATTTATACGCATTAGACACCATCTTCATAACAACCAAACGATGAAATGGTTTTATTATTTTCATATATATTCTACCTTTTTTATTGTTGTATTTGACTAAAGTTGTTACTCTTATATTATATTCAACAGAATTAACATTACTTATAATTGCTCTAAAATTAAGGTGAGAATCATCGGCTCCCAATATCATTTCATTTTCGGATATATAATATATTTTGAAAAATTTAATATAATCACCAACCTCTAAACCCTCTTTATAGTCAGTAGGAACATCATTTTTAAGCCCTATGAAACCAACTATTTTATTCCTTATTTTAAACAACACCTCTATCCACTTGGGAGCTGTATTAAAAACTAAATTGGCTATATCACCTATACTATCCTCTTTGTTAGTTGTTGAAAAACTATCTGAAAAATCAATATCGGGAAACATTTCTTTAGCCTTAGTTGTTATATAAGGTTTTTCTTCTTTTACTTTTTTCATAAAACTAGTTTAAATCATAAACACAAATATAACAATATGAAACAAACAACATCTTAATATTCTATCTATTATCATACAATAAAAGCAAAAAAAAATATGATAATCATCAAACTAAATAACCTTTAAAATTTTTTTATTAGTAATTAGAATATATATTTGTCCTTAAAAACAATACAAAATGAAATACGAAGCAATAAAATCGGAATTATTCATAAAAAACAGAAAAAACTTCGCTGACAAGATGGTATCTAACAGCTTAGCTATATTTAATTCTAACGATATATACCCTATTAGTGCCGACAGTACTTTACCTTTTGCACAACACAGAGATATATTTTATTTAAGCGGTGTCGATCAAGAGGAAAGTATTTTGGTTTTATTCCCTAACGCTCCTAATCCTGAGCATAGAGAAATATTGTTTTTGAAAGAAACTAATGATCATATTGCTGTTTGGGAGGGTGCTAAATGGTCCAAAAAAGAAGCTTTAGAAAAAGCAGGTATAGAAACTGTTTATTGGTTACAAGACTTCGAAAAAACACTATTCTCGCTAATGCAACAAGCCGATGGAGTTTACTTAAACACCAACGAACATTATAGAGCCAATATAGAAACAGAAACCAGAGAAGCACGATTTATAAAACAGTTCAAACAAACATATCCTGCTCACAATATTTACCGAAGCCAGCCTATACTACAGAGGTTACGTTCTGTAAAAGACCAAATAGAGCTTGACCTAATGCAAACGGCTTGCGATATAACCAATAAAGGTTTCAGAAGAGTATTAGAATTCGTAAAACCAGGAGTTATGGAATACGAAATAGAAGCAGAACTTTCTCACGAGTTTTTAAGAAACAGATCTAAAGGCTTTGCATATACACCAATTATAGGTTCGGGTTACAATGCTTGCGTACTTCATTATATAGAAAATAATCAAGAATGTAAGGATGGAGACGTTATATTGCTTGACGTAGCTGCCGAATACGCAAACTACAGTTCCGATATGACTCGTAGTATCCCTGTTTCGGGTAAGTTTACCGACAGACAAAAAGACGTTTACAATGCTGTATTGAGAGTGAAAACAGCTGCTGCAAAACTGTTAGTCCCTGGCACTATATGGGCAGAATTCCATATAGAAGTAGGAGAAATAATGACCAAAGAACTTATAGGGCTAGGACTTATAAACCAAGAAGATGTTGACAAGCAAGATCCTAAATGGCCTGCTTATAAAAAATATTTTATGCACGGAACAGCTCATCATATAGGACTTGACACTCACGATTACGGAATACTTACCGAACCTATGCAAGCTAATATGGTGTTTACTGTAGAGCCCGGAATATACATCCCCGAAGAAAACTTAGGTATACGTATAGAAGACAATTATGTGATACAAGAAAAAGGAGTCCCTATTAATATGATGGGTAATATACCAGAAACCGTAGAAGATATAGAGAGATTGATGGCTAAATAAAGATTGATTTTTATATTCACAAAAAAGCTCAACTGTAATAGTTGAGCTTTTTTTGTGTTACCCCATCAAATCATTCAAACAATCATAAATAAGTGGACTTTCATAACCCTTACCATATAAAAACTGAATGATTTTTTGCTTTTTCTTAAATATATTACTCTCTTTCAAAGTATCTATTTTCATATTAGCTAGTTCATTCAAAGTAACCAAATAATCATCTTCTTCTATTTCTTCTAGGCCCGAATCTATATTATATTGAGAAACATCTTTAAACTTCAATGCTCCTATTATTTTCATTCTCCCCCATTTTTTGAGTCTAAATTTACCATCTACAAAACTCTTGGCAAACCTTTCTTCGTTCAAGAAATCGTGCTGTAAAAGGTGTATTATTATATCTTCTCTGGCTAAGTCTTGCATACCTATATCGTATAGTTTTTGTAAAACCTCTTTGTGACACCTTTCCTGATATACGCAATATCCTTCTAACAACCGTTTAGCATCTTCTACACTATAATATTTTTCATTCATAACAATTAATTCAAAAAACTAACTTATCTCAGACCATTCACTACTTTTTTTGGTCATTTCTATATATCCTTTACGCATACCTTTGTTCTGTTCTTTTTCGAAATTAGGATCGTCGTCTAGTAGCTTTATAGCTTCTTGCCTAGCGGTAATTAGCACATTAGCATCTCTTACTATATCGGCTATTTTCATATCCAAAACTCCACTTTGCTGAGTCCCCATAAGGTTACCAGGCCCTCTTAACTTAAGGTCTACTTCCGATATTTTAAATCCGTCGTTAGTCTCAACCATAGTATTAATCCTAGTTTTACCTTGCTCCGACAACTTAAAACTACTCATAAGAACACAATAACTCTGCTCGGCTCCACGCCCAACCCTACCACGTAACTGATGTAATTGCGACAAGCCAAATCGTTCGGTACTTTCTATCACCATAACGCTGGCATTAGGCACGTTTACTCCTACTTCTATCACCGTAGTTGCCACCATTATCTGTGTTTCCCCTCTTTGAAAACGTCCCATTTCTAAGTCTTTATCGGCTGCTTTCATCTTACCATGAACCATGCTTATCTGGTATTTGGGCTGAGGGAAATCTCTACAAATACTCTCATAACCGTCCATCAAATCTTTATAATCCATCTTAGAAGACTCTTCTATAAGAGGGTAAACTATATAAACTTGCCTACCTTTTTCTATTTCTTTTTTCAGAAAACCCCAAACAGCAAGTCTATTACTATCGTATCTGTGCAAAGTTTTTATCTCCTTTCTACCCGGCGGAAGCTCATCTATAACCGAAACTTCAAGGTCTCCATAAACGCTCATAGCCAAAGTACGAGGTATAGGCGTGGCAGTCATCACCAACACATGAGGTGCCAAAGTGTTTTTTTTCCACATTTTGGACCTCTGAGCTACCCCAAACCTATGCTGTTCGTCTATTATAGAAATCCCTAAATTCTGGAACTTTACTTTGTCTTCAAATATGGCATGAGTACCTATCAATATATTTAGCTCTCCGCTTTCTAGTTCGGCATGAATAACTCTTCTTTGTTTTATTCTGGAAGAACCTGTAAGTATATTTACATTTATATCCATGCCATCTACCAATTCTTTTATAGAATTGTAATGCTGGTTAGCCAATATTTCGGTAGGAGCTATCAAAGTAGCCTGAAAGCCACTGTCTATAGCGATAAGCATAGTTATAAGTGCCACTATAGTCTTACCCGAACCTACATCGCCTTGCAAAAGTCTGTTCATCTGCGAGCCAGACCTAGTGTCGGTTCTTATCTCTTTTAACACTTTCTTTTGAGCTCCCGTAAGTTCAAAAGGTAAGCCGTTTTTGTAAAAATCGTTAAAATGATTACCTATATTATCGAACACAAAACCTTTGCTTTTGTATTTCTTTATTATTTTTTTTCTGATTAGCTCCAATTGTATAAAAAACAATTCTTCGAACACTAATCTCTTTTGTGCCTTATTGTGATGCTCTGGAGTCTTAGGGAAATGAATACTCACAAGAGCCTGAGTTTTTCCAACCAAGTCTAAACTTTTCATAAGTTCTTCCGATAAGTTTTCTTTAAAAAACTTGTGATTGTCTACCAGAAACTGTCTTACTATCTTAGAAAATATCTTGTTGGTAATACCTTTTCGGGTAAGTGCATCGGTACTGTGATAAACAGGTTGTAAGGTCTGCATCTGGTTTTTCTCATACTCATTGAGCGGTTCCATATCGGGGTGAACAAGGCTAAACGTACCGTTAAAATGATTTACCTTACCATAAACAACATAAGTTACACTGGGGCTTAAACTATCTTTTATCCACTTTGCCGCCCTAAACCACACAAGGTCTATCCTACCTGTGCCATCGGTAAAACTAGCTACTAGCCTCGATCCTCTTTTTTGAGTAACGGTTTTTACGCTTAGTATTTTACCCTTCAATTGAACCTCTGTTTCGGCAGGATTTAAGTCTTTTATACTTACAAAACTTGTCTTATCTATATATCTGAAAGGAAAATAATGCAACAAATCATGAGCCGTGTACAGACCCAATTCGGACTGTAACAGACTTGCTCTTGCTTGCCCTACACCTTTTATATAAGACAAAGGTGTTGACATATCTAATGTTTTCTCTTCAGATGACTGCATTATATTATATTTTGTCTGCGAAAAAAGATTTCACATTCTTCTCTATTCTATTATCAATATCAGAGGTGTCGGCTGGCACGAAAGACTCCCCTATTATGGTTTCGTACAACTCTATATATCTGTCTGATATTTCCTTGATTTTATCGTCAGTAAGCTCTGGTATTACCTGTCCTTGCTTCCCTTCAAAACCATTTTCTATAAGCCATTGCCTTACAAATTCTTTGGAAAGTTGCTTTTGCTTTATTCCTTTATCCTGATTTTCTTTATAGTCTTTTTTATAAAAATACCTAGAAGAATCAGGAGTGTGTATTTCGTCTATCACAACTATTTTACCATCTTTGGTTTTCCCGAACTCATATTTGGTATCTACCAATATAAGCCCTCTACTGTCGGCCCACTGACTACCTTGCTCAAAAAGCAAGTGAGTATACTCTTCTAATTGTTCATAGTCTTGTTTACTTACTATATTGTCTTTAAGTATGTTTTCTCTGGAAATATCTTCGTCGTGAGAACCCAAATCGGCTTTGGTTGTAGGGGTAATTATAGGTTTTGGTAATATATCGTTTTCCTTAAGCCCATCGGGAAGAGAAACTCCACAAAGAATTCTTTTACCTAATTTGTACTCTCTTGCTGCATGCCCTGCCAAATAACCTCTTATAACCATTTCTACTTTGAATGGCTCACAAGACTCTCCTATACTCACATTTTCGTCTGGAGAATTAATAAGCCAATTAGGTACTATTTCGGCTGTTTTACCAAGCATAACACAAGCTATCTGATTTAATATCTGTCCTTTGAATGGTATTTGCTTAGGTAATACAACATCGAAACACGACAGTCTGTCAGTTGCAACCATAACCAAAACATCGTTTTCGAGGGTATATACCTCTCTTACTTTACCTCTGTATATGTTTTTTATTCCTTCGAAATTAAAGTCTGTTCTGTTTATAGTTTTGCTCATGAGTTAAAGTTTTATGGGAACAAAAATAATAAACTTATGGTTTAAGAAGGTTATTTGTATGTAAATATTTTACTAATTCATAATCACCTATTACTAGTTAAATTGAAATCATAATGATAAATTAAACTAATAAATACTTTATTTTACTTTTCTCCTTTGATAAGAAACTAAGATTCATCTACAATTAAAAATTGTATGTTCTGAATATCCCCATGTCCTTTTGGTGTTTTTTAAGGTTTTTAGTGATGTTTTATTACATTTTAACAAAAACCAAGGTTAGAGGTTATACTTCTAACGAAATTTATTACGAGTCTAAGTGTGAGGGGAGAGTTTTATTTTGTAGACCTCAGATATTATCGAGAGGTGATTTTATTTTTCTCTTATTCACATCGGTAATATGAGTGTATATTTGAGTAGTTTTTATTGATTTATGCCCTAATAGTTCTTGTACTATTCTTATATCTGTACCATCAGATATAAGATGTGTAGCAAAGCTATGTCTAAATGTATGGGCTGTAACATTTTTTCTTATTTTAGATTTAATAGCTGCTCTCTTTATTATTTGCTGAACACTCGATTCCGAATACCGACCTCCTTTTAAGCCTTCGAACAATAATACTTTAGGCATATATAGTTTGTAATAATCACGCAGATGAGAAATAAGTACTTCTGACAAAGGCACTACTCTATCGTTATTTCCTTTAGGGTTTCGTATAATTATGATTCCAGTTTTCGAGTCTACGTCTTTTATTTTTAGGTCTAAAGCTTCTCCTATTCTAAGTCCTCCTGCATACAATGTCATAACAATACAGCGATGTTTTATGTTTCTTATAGAATCTATTAAGTTTCTCACTTCTACTTTACTAAGGAAAGTAGGTAATTTCATTTTACCTCTTTTAGGATATAAATTTTTTAGATTTATTCTTATTTTTAATATTTCTATGTAGAAATAGGATATACAGCCAATCATTTGTTTTTGGGTAGAACGGCTTATTTTCCTTTCATTAATCAGAAAGTTGATATACTTAGCTATACGTTTTTCTTCTACTTTGTATATATCTATTTTCTCAAAATCTCTCAAAAATATCCTAATACAATAAAGGTAGCTTCGTATAGTATTGGGTGAATATCGTTGAGTTTCTAATTTACTTTTATATTCAGATATCAGTATATTATTTGTATTGTTATCCATAATTTAATTGTTTATATATCAGTCTTTAGAAGCATTTACAAGTTACGATAAATAAATAACATTAATATTTACTTAGGCAGATAACATTAATTGGTTATATTTGGGCGTTAGTGGCAACTATAAATAGAATAAACTTTGCGAGTGGGATATACGAATGTGAGAATCATTACGGCAGTATGTTTTTTATGTTTTCATACTCTGAAAATCCTTATGGAAACTGTATGTTTTTAGGACGTGAGTTAGTTT
>JABSPL010000216.1 GCA_013215105.1 Flavobacteriaceae bacterium | reverse complement strand
ATACTACTATCATCTAAATAACTAAAAAACTTAACTCGTCGTGCCTCCTCAAACAGAAGTTTTTCTAACGCTATTTAGCTAATGTAGTATTACGAGTATTTTATAAAGACGCTTTCTTAATATAGCTATTTTAAAACTGCCCTTAGTCATAAAACCGTAAGCTTACAACAGATTTATGGCGTTAAGAAAAACTATTGTTTGAGCGGTAGTGTTTAAGTTTTTTAGTCATAGAGCTATTAGTAAGATAGGTTTTTGACTACGAGGCTAGGGGTTTTTGGTACTTTTTTGCCTATGCAAAAAGTATATAATAAAGCTTCTGAAAACTAGTTTAGAGGCATTATATGTGCTTATTCCTATTAAGGTTTCAATCCTATAGCCATCCAAGAGGAAGTAATACCACCAGTAGCCCATTGACCATTTGCTTTCATAATGGTAATGCTTACAGCGTTTTTACTAAGAGAATAATATCCAGTAATCATATTATATGAGCCAAATTGACTAGTAGTAACGGTTAGGGAAGGAACCGATCCAAACCCTCCATTCGGAAAAATCAATATTTCTCCACCACCCTGTGTGCAATAAAATGAGCCCCACATAATCCTCATTTCACCTATATCCATATATTTAGAAGATGAAGTGTCTTTTATAAAAAGATTTTTCCCCCAGTCAGCTCCATCAGGGTTACCACTTGGGCTATCTACTTGTGCAACTAATACCTTTCCTCCATATATAACAGTATCACCTTTTGTATAAGAAGTTGCAACATTCCAATAAGCAACTGATTTATCCACTACATCCCAAAAAGTATTAGTAATAGTTCCATTATCTAAATCAGGCATAGTATTACCAGTATTAGTAGCTGACCTACTACGCATAAGTACACCTTTAGAATTAAAAGCTAACTCGTCCAATAGATATGTCTTACCAGCATCATACGAACCCGCTTGAGCTGTATTATTTGTTTGCCACTCGTAAACATCAAGATCAGAAGTTGCTGTAAGCACTTTTCCTGCATCAGTAGACTCTGTTGTTTTAAGTATCTTTGCATGATCGTCTTCGTAAGTGTCTAGCCTAATGCCAAATTCCGACACATCTACTCCGTCAATAAGTTTATCTTCGCTCATTATTATATCACCAGCTACGTTAATATCTGTAACATCTAAAGTTCCATTTAAAGTAGTGTCTCCTGTAACCTCTAAAGTTCCAACTATAGCAGTATTACCTGTATTCGCTTCGACTTCAAATTTTACACTTCCATCATGTTTAAGAGTTATATTCCCTGTAACTTCTAAAGTTCCACCTACAGTAGTATTTACTAAAGTACTATTCCCTGTAACTCCTAAAGTTCCATCTACAGCAGTATTTCCTAAAGTACTATCCCCTGTAACTTCTAAAGTTCCATCTACAGCAGTATTTACTAAAGTACTATTTCCTGTAACTCCTAAAGTTCCGCCTACATCAGTATTTCCTAAAGTACTATTTCCTGTAACTCCTAAAGCTCCACCTACAAAGGCTTGAGAGGACTTAAAAGTTATATCCCCTGTCATTGTGCCTCCAGTTTTATGCAGATTGTTTACTATATTTGTTGCATTAGCTGTTATCTGACCGTCTTGACTTGCATTTTTAGTAGTATTAGATGTTATCGCTAGAGATTGTGCCTCTGTTATAACAACTTTATCTGTATTAACCGTTATAGCAGCATCTTGAACTCCATTTTTAGTGGTATTAGATGTTATCGCTAGAGATTGTGCCTCTGTTATAACAACTT
>JABSPL010000215.1 GCA_013215105.1 Flavobacteriaceae bacterium | reverse complement strand
TAAATTCGAACGCTAGAAGTGGTACGAATAGTAACTCAATAGATGGTGCTAATATGACTTCAGATAATATGAAAGACCAAACCTTCTTTACAACTCAAGCAAACTGGGATATCAGTATTTGGGATTTCAACATTTGGGAAATAAAATTAGGAGCAGTGAGACCTACTCTTATAGGGGTTGGAGATGACGACGGAACTATAATGAGATAAAATCCTTAAAAACATATAAGAGGCAGATGATTATATCATCTGCCTCTTTTTTGGAGGTGTGCCGTGCATGGTTATTAGCTAGGTGGTGCAAGTCCATTATGTGGTATTGTAGTTTTCAACCATTAGTCTAAGGCAAGGGTATCCGTCGTGAGGTGGGATCTGAAGGAAGCTCTAGGCGAATTTTCGAACCGAGGAACACAAATATCATTAGGCATACTAGATGTGGATGAGTTTACAAAAAAAAACAAAGCCCACACTACACAGAATATCTAGGCGTAAATAGTGCGGTTACATGGAATGAAAGTTAATAATCTTACCACGGGAGGTCTCACGGACATAAAAAGCGCTAAGTTATTTATGGTCGAAAAAAAGGTTCTCTCTAAAAAGAAAAGTAAATGGACAGATAATCAAAAAAAACAAAAGCAGATATATTATCTGAAAAATATCCTTTATTGAAAAATGCATACAACCACATAATGGAGTTCAGAAATATATACGAAGGCTTAGAAAAAGATGTAGCTAAATTGAAAATGGAAAGCTGGATAAAGAAAACTGACGAATTGAAAATAAAAAAAATTTGATACCGTAGCTAGAACTATTAAACACAATTTATATGACATTTTAAACTTCTTTGTAAACAGAAATACTAATGCAAATTCAGAGTCATTCAACTCTAAAATAAAACTATTCAGATATAACCTAAGAGGGGTTACGGATACTAAGTTTTTACTATTCAGATTGTATAAATTATTTACTTAAATCCCCAACCAAATTATGTGAGCCATTTTAATAGTATATTTGTGTTTTAAATTGATATAAAATGACAAGAATTGTAATGATATCTTTGTTGTTATTGTTA
The DNA here is from genome assembly GCA_013215105.1 of Flavobacteriaceae bacterium. Taxonomy (GTDB): domain Bacteria; phylum Bacteroidota; class Bacteroidia; order Flavobacteriales; family Flavobacteriaceae; genus DT-33. Next base: position 2,281 of record JABSPL010000215.1, on the reverse strand, counting down.
GCGAATGTTGCTGTAGGGCAAGATACTATATACTATAACAAAGAATGTAAAAAGGTGTTAAGTAAGCAAGAAAGTAATAGTATGGCTGTGTTTTCTGACGATAATGACGAGCATTTGAAAAAATCGTATGATAATCATGGAAACCTAAGGGCTGTTACATCCTATAATAAATCTAGAAAAAAAAAGAGATTGAAGCTCGTACGTTTTTATAAATCAGGAGAAAAATATAGATTAGTTAATTATGAAAAGAACAAGCAAAACGGTGAAGTGTATACTTATTGGGAAAACGGAATTGTAAAAAGAATAGAGCGTTATAAAAAAGGGAAGTTTATCGATGGTAATTGTTGGAATAATGAGGGAGAAGAAATAGAGTTTACGAAGTTCCGAATAAAGCCCAATTTTGTAGGTGATAATGGAGAAGATGTCACTAAATATTTTATAAGGAAAGTTGAAATTGAAGAAGATGAGAGTAGCGGACGTATAGTTATTGGATTTACGGTAGATGCTACAGGTGGTATTTCTAATATTAAGTTTATGAAAAGAAGTTATAATAGAACCTTAGAGGCTAAAGTCATATCGGCTCTTATAAATATGCCCAAATGGAGTCCTGGTACTGTAGATGGTAAGAGTGTTTCTGTGGACTATAAGCTTCCTTTGTCTTTCGGAGGTGAGAGGTAGTTTTTATATATCGGTTCAATATTCACTTTAATAGTGTTAGAACCCTAATTGTTTTGCTTAAATTTACAATTCAGACAGGGAAACTTTTGGTTGTTTTTTGAGCCTTAGTTTATCTCGCATAACGGATGCTTTTTTAAAGTTAATCGGCTACTTTTTGGCTCTCTTATCGGCATGCAGATAGGAGGAGCTTTTGGCTCAATTTCACCCTAATTTTTTAAACTATTATTACTTCTATCCAATGTCGAAACATAATTTGAGTCGTATTTCAATCCCGATTTAGCAATTGCAAAGGTTCTTTTTGATAATTTGTTTGAAACGGATATTAATGCAGCCTTCCTTGGCTTCCCTTTGTCCATCATACGTTGGTATAGTTATTGTTTAATAGCAGTAGAGTCGCATTTGAAGACAAGAGGGTTCTACTGAGTTTTGAGTGGGTGTGCTGTGATAGATTGTTTTAGACATAAACACAAGTTTTAAGGTGATTTTATTAGCCTAAAGGAGTCTATTATGTTATACAATCTTTATAAACTAAATTCCTTTATCGATATATATCGATAAAAACCCACTCAAATAGAGGTAGAACCTTAGAGGTTCAATTCAGCTATTCTTTAATAGGTTTTTAATCTATTAACACATTCAATAAAATCAAGAATATGAGAGGGATTATTATACTTACATTTAGCATATTTAGTTTATTTACATCTAATATTTATTCGCAAATACCTAATGATGGTTGCGGGGTTATCTCTACAGTAAACCAAACGGCTTCCGATGTAAATGGTAATACAGTAGTGTTAGAGTACGATATAGCTAGCAGTAGCAACAATATTGTAGCTGTTTTAGCGGGAATAGATAGTAGTTATTCTACTAATTCGGCGTACAATACATCTACAGGATATTTGTATTTGGGTAAAGGAAATCATTTGATGGTATATGACGTTCAGAACTCATATACACTATTAGGGAGGATAGACCTGATAGGTAATTCTAGTTCTTTGTCTAATAATTTATTTTCTAAAGATAATATGATTGGATATGTTCAAAATAAGACATTAACAATTATAGATGTAAGTACTACAACATCCTTTCCTGCTACAATTTCTTCTGACTTAATTACAGAAGTTACTTTATCTGAATCCTTATCGGGGGTAAACGATTTTGTTAGAATAGATGATTTTTTATATGGAATGAAGGGATATGTCCTTTATGTAGTAGAAGTATATACAGGTATTGTCACTACCCGAAACTTAACTTTAGACGATAGTTTAGATAGTAGTGCAGCGGGAGAGTCTTATGGAGCCTGCTGGCAAGATAGAGAAGATAATTTTTACTGTTTCAATAATGATAATGGAGATATGTATAGGATAGAAGATATAACTAGTGGAACTACCCTTTTAACTAAGATTCTTCTATCTTCACCTTCTGGTTCTAATGATGGTTTTGGTTGTGAAAACATGACAAATCTTACCGATACCGATGGAGATTCTGACCCTGACACTACCGACCCTGACGACGATAACGATGGTAACCCCGATGTGACTGATCCTAATCCTCTGTTTGCAGTTGCTAATGACGACTATATGGAATCGATAGCTAACTATGC
>JABSPL010000214.1 GCA_013215105.1 Flavobacteriaceae bacterium | reverse complement strand
TTTACTTGATTCAATAATTTTATAAGCTGTTTGGTTCTGGTTTCTATTTGCTTGATACCTTATCGGAAATCTTTACCTTATTCATTTATCGTCCCTTGACTTTTAATTATTTAATATATCGATTATCTCTTTTAGAGCTTTTTTTGCTTCTTTCATTACTGGCAGAAATGGCCAAATATGAGGCATTCCATCTCCTTCGATTACTTTAATATTAACCTTAGCCTTTATTAGTTTTTGAGCTGCTAATTGCTGGTCAGGATAAGTGATGTCGTTTTTAGCCAAAAATAAAATTGTCTTCGGAAAGTGATCGAAACTACCATTTATTGGTGAAATCATCACGTTTTTCAAGTCATCGTTTTCAGCACACATTTTCTTAGCACTAAGTACTCCAACCTTAGACAACATAGGATCTATTTTATCTATTTTGTATATCTGAGGGTTAGACATAGTGGCATCCATAACAGGAGAGACAAGTATTATCTTATTAGGTAGTTCTATTTTATTGTTGATCAACCTTTGCGTTAGAGCCGTAATTAAAGTTCCTCCTACCGAATCGCCAATAAGTGTAATTTGCTTTGCTTGGTATTTTTCTAATGCGGTACTGTACACCAAATCTATGTTTTCAGATATTTCCGCAATCTTATTCTCAGGGGCTTTCGGGTAATCACACATCCAAACAGTATGATTTGTCTTGGTTACAATTTCCTTTATGCTATCCCAATGATGTTTTGCAGGCCCAGAGATAAAAGCACCTCCATGAATAAATATCAATAAGTGTTCAGCTTTTTCACTTTTAGTTATTTGAGTAATAGAAGTGTTTAAAATATTAAAATTACTTACTTTATTTTGCCTAAAAACTCTTTTATTAGGATGATGGACATCTTCTTTCCTTATTTTTTTTACATCTATAGGGTCTCTACTAAAATCTTTTTTCACACCCTTTAGCTTTATTACAAGTAAAGTAATATAGTACGTTAAGCTATGTTTCATTTATTTCAAATTTATTAATTCTTTAAAGATACTATTTTCAGAACTTAAGACTGGTATTATTTCACGGATAATTATAGACAGTTTTATTTATTTAACCAGTTCTTAAATGTTTTCATTAAAATCGGTTGTGCTACAAAAACCATTATAAGCACCAATAATGTAGTTAACAATAATTCTGTCAAAATTGGGTCTAATCCAATTGCAATCATTCTTGGTTTAAAAGTAGGCATAATGGAAAAAATTAATGGTACAATAGCTACCCATACTATGATAGCCATTTTCCATTTCTTAGGTGTTTTAATTTCTTCCATCTTATCTGTCAGTTACTTTTTTATAATCTACTTTTATCGGTGATAGCAAAATAAAGAGTTCACTATCTTCCATAGCATTAATAGTTATTTTATCTAAATTACTTGTTTTTGTAAAACTATCCTTGGTCATTTTATTTCCTTCTATTTCAATGTTGCCTTCCATCAAATAAAATGAATGAAAACTATTATTGTCCAAACCAATGGTATGATTACCTTTTGATAATCTAAAACGTTTCGCAGATATCCCAAAGGCATCCGTCTGAATAGGCGCGTCTTTGCCAACATATTTTTTAACTTGATACGTATTCTCGTTTTCCCAAATAAAGGCGTTTGCTTGGTAATCTTTATAGTAAGGTTCTTTTTTTAACGATTTACTAAAATCGGGATCAAACCATATTTGGAATGCTCTAGAACCTTTTACATATTTTTCGGAATGTTGTAATCCACTACCTGCTTGAATATGTTGTACTGCATCTGCTGGTAAAGGTGTCCACTTATCGGTTGCTGTATCGAAATGCTCTAAACCTCCTTCAAAAACGAAGGTTAATATCTCTATGCCTTCGTGCGGATGCATTGGGAAAGTCCCTTCTTCGTTTGCCTCTACATTTGCCCAATAAATAAGGTTCGAATATAATTGCTCACCTGATAATGGTTTGTTTTCGTGAAGCCTTCCTCCAAATATCGAAACGTTATGCTGCTCCTGTTTTGTTTTAATTTGTAATTTCATTTTATCTGATTTTTTTGAATTAATTTTACAAAAATCCAACTTGAAGTTTATAAAAGAACTCCAAGTATTGAACTTGTTTTAATGAATTTTCTTCTTTTAATTTAGGTCTTATTTATTAGTCTTGCTTGTTGAAAGATAACTTTCATAAGCCCAACCATAGGAAGTATATTGACCCAAAACGCCACCTAATTCCATAGATTTTTCATCTCTCCAATCGTGCATCAATTCTGCATTTACCGATGCCCAAGTTGTTACTTTAGCACCAACCTGCGTCAAACGGTGTACTGTAACGTCTTGTACCAATTTATTCCAAGTACCAGAAGCATCAATTACAGCATAAGGGTCGTAACCATCTCTGACTGCCGAAATAGCAGGGAATAACAAACATACATCTGTTACTATACCAGCCATTATTATTTTTTTCCTACCTGTTTTGTCAATTGCAGCCCTAAAATCGGGGTTGTCCCAAGCATTAATTTCTCCAGGTCTGTCTATAATTGTTGCATCGGGGACTATATCCAAAATTTCTTGCCAAAAAGGACCGTTTGGACCATCTGCCATACTGGTTGTTATTATCACCGGTATTTGTGCGACTTTAGCCATGGTGACTAAACCCTTCAAATTATTTTGCAAAAGGATTGGGTCAATATCTCTAACGCTTGATAACAAGCCTGTTTGATGATCTATTAATGTTAATACTGCATTTTCTTTGGTTAAAAATTCTGTAAATCTGTTGTCTGTACTCATAATGATTATTTATTTTTATTGTGTAGGTAATATTACCCTAGGAGAATATTAAAGCAAATTTTTTTAAGTCCTTATTTTAGTTAAAATTTCTGAAACCAATTTGGCTTCTTCTTCATTAATTGAATAGAGTACTTTAATTAACTCATCAACTTCTTTTGTTACTTTATTTAGAACTAGTTTTCCACTATCGGTTATGTCAATATCCATTTGTCTTCTGTTAGTTTCGCACAAACATCTTGTAACCCATTTTTTTAATTCCATTTTGTCTATTAACCTAGTAATGTTACTTCCTTTATCTATAACTTGTTCTTTAAGATAAGATGCAGAAACGGGAAGCTCTTTTGCACCATTCAATATCCTTAAAATATTGTATTGTGCAGGAGAAATATCAAAAGGCATTAATAACTTTTTTAATTGATGTATATACCAACTATGTGTAGTTAGTAAGTTTACGGCAACATTTTGATATAAGTCTTTTTTATTATTCATGGTATAGGTAATAGTTTCCTATGCAAATGTACGAGATGTTTTTAAATAAAAAAAACATCTATCATAAATATAAATGTTTTTTTGGTAAAGGGTTGATTCTGGCCTTTATATAGTTCTGTAATATGTAGATGCTTTCGGTATTGTAGGCAATCATTATCATTCATCTAAATATTGAAATTACCAGCTGTAATACCTTGCTAAGTTTGTAAAGTAATATATTTAAGAAATAAAGAGAGAATAGCTATTAGCCCTACTATTTTTGTTCAGTGATTTCATTTTTTAATTTCATTATTTCAGTTAGTTTTTGCATTTCTTCTTTAACTGATTTCCTTATTACTATAAAAAGGATTATTCCAATAACTACATACGAAACATCAATTAAAACTAGATTCCAAAATGACATATACAAACTAAACTCAGGTGTAATCATATAAAATCCGACAGTATATAAGCCAATGATTATTGGAGCAATAACTCCATGAATTGTTTTTCTAAATTGATGGAATTTAATAGTGTTTTCGGTTGTTTTTAACGTCTTATCATGACTTTTTATTTGCTTTGCTTTATAAATACTGATTATTTCAATCAAAATTCTAAATTCCAAACCTAAAATCATTAATCCTGCGCCAATTCGACTAAGCGTTTCTTTTACTGGCGCTACATAATAAAAGAATAGTGAAATGGCTATAAGTGTAATCAACAAGATTATAATAGTACCATAGTAGAAAAAATAATTCTCCTTCTTTTTATTCTTTATTTTTTTATATAAAATATCCATACTATCTATAGAAGACTCAATATTGCTTTTGCTGCTTTTCCATTTGTTTTGCAGTTCTTTAAAATCGTTATTCATTTTTATTGTTTTTTAGAATTGTTTCAAGACGTTTTTTTATTCTATGGATTTTAACCCTTACATTTGTCGGTTTTATCCCTATAACCTCTGATATACTATCATAATCTTGGTTTTCCAAAACCATCATAATTATCAATCTATCTAATTTTTTTAATTGCCCAATCGCTTTATATAGTTCTGGGACATAGTCATCTTTTGTTCTTTCTGTTTCTTCAATAGCTGTTTTATTTTCTATTTCTGATATCGGAAAGGTATTTTTCTTTTTATCTTTTTTTATATATTGCAAACAAGTGTTTACCGTTATTCTGTAAATCCAAGTTTTGTACGATGATGATCCTCTAAATTTATCTAAATTGTCCCATACGCTAATAAATATTTCTTGGGATAAATCGTTAGCAATATCTTTATCGCCCTTTACAAACCCCAAACACATTTGTAAAACCATCGAATGATGCTTGTGATAAACCGTTTCAAAGGGTTCGTTTTTACTTTTTATCATTTGCTAAAAAATTATTTATAGTTTTATAAAACCATTCTGGCTGGTCAAACATTATAAAATGCTTGCTTTTAGATGCCATTTTAATTGTTTTGTTAGTTAAGTTTGAATATTGTTTTTCATAATTTACTTTCGCTGATTTCACATCAGGGAAAGATGCTCCTAATATTAATGTTTCACATTTTATTTTACTTAAAACACTTCTCAAATCTAGCTTTAACAAATCTGTATATCCGTAAACCCAAGTTTTACGGTCTGCTTCCATCATCCAATTTGTCAAAATAGCTTCTTTATCGGTATTGAATGTCATATTTGAAGACATCATAGTTGCCATATTTCTAAATTGTTGTTCGCTCATATTAAGCATTTGCTTATTGTATGGACTGTCATGATATAGACTTTCGGCAGGTACATTAGGCATCATCACTTCTCGCATGCAAGGTAACGCTTCCACAATAATAATTTTTGAAATATTATCAGGTAGTTCCGATGCTATTTCAACAGCCAAGTTACCTCCCATACTATGACCTATAATAATTACATCAGTCATATTATTGTCTTTTATATATTCTACTATCGAATTTTTGATACTTGAATACCATGGCATTTCTATAGGAGAGTTTCCATTAAATCCTGCGTATGAAACCAGATAAGATTTTCTTTCTATGTTCAATCTCTCAACTGTTTCTTTCCATATAGAACCCGAAACAGTAAAACCAGGTAGAAACAGAATAGGTTTTCCCTCGCCAATAGTTTCTATTATTATTGGTTCAGATACTACTGCTTTGTTTATTTGTTTTTTCGTTGCATAACTGTTTGCTGATATTAAAGCAAATACTAATAAGAATGTTATTTTGATTGATTTTGTCATAATACTATTGTTTTTTTATTTGTTATACCTCTTTGATTAAAAAAACAGTATTTGTTACACTTTTGAAGAAAGTTTTTTTATTTATTGTGATAAATCATCTAATTTGGGCTGGTTTTTGCTAATGCCCAATAATATTAGATGTATTTTCATTATTCTCAAAAGTTCAATAAAACCATGGTTTATACCTAAAAACATTATTACCAAGATTATGACATCTGCACAGTTTTGTAGGTTTTTAGATAGTAAATATGCTGTTTTGAATTTATTGAATTATAAAATTTGCATAATTCAATTGTTTTTTATTATTTTGATGAGTATTACAATCTAGATTAAATTACACGAGAGTAACGATGCTTTCTGTGTTTTATAAGAATGTAAGAAAAGATATGAAATGAATAAGCCATAGATCCTATAAGTATACTAAAAAGGAATCTCTTCCAGTATACCGATTATTACCATGCGATTACACACAAACACAAACTATAAAACAGATAACTAATGAAACAATTAATTTTAAAACAACTACTGATTATATGTACTGTTACTTTATTAATTTCCTGTAAAGAGGAAAAGGTAAAAGTATATACCGATGCAGAGAAGACTACAGAATCAAAAAAAGTAAATGACTTTTTCCAGAAAAGTTTTGATGAAGGTGTCGATATGTATCCAGAATTTCAGACAAGACTTGGGATAAAAAAAGATTACGGAAAACTAAATGATAACTCTCCGGCTTTAGCAGAAAAAAATCTAAAAACAAACAAAGAAGAACTTATATGGCTAACCGATTCTGTAAATGTAGATGCACTTACTAAGGATGTATTATTAAGTTATACACTCTTTAAGCAAAATATAGAAAATAGCATTGATGACTATAAATACAGACTACATAACTACCCTGTGAACCAAATGTTTGGAGCACAATCAGGAAAGCCTGCATTTATGATAAACATGCATAGGATTGATGATGTTAAAGATGCTGAAGATTACATATCTAGGTTAAGTGGTTTTAATAAATTTTTCTCTCAATTGGTTAAGAATTTGGAAGAACGTGAAGAGATTGGTGTTGTAGCTCCAAAATTTGTATATGACAAAGTGATAGACGATTCGGAAAACATATTGCTAGGTCAACCTTTTGATTCTTCTGGTAATCAAAGTACTTTATTAAAAGATTTCTTGAACAAGATAAATAAATTAGATATAGATGCTGATACTAGATCTGGTTTAGAAACTAAAGCAAGACAGGCATTATTAACATCGGTAAAACCGGCTTATGACGGTCTTATTTCTTTTATGAAAGGACAAAAAGAAAGAGCAAATTCTGATGGTGGAGCGTGGAAATTTCCTAACGGAGAGGCATTTTTTAACAATGCTTTAAAAAGAACGACAACAACCGATTTGACAGCTAACGAAATCTACGAAATAGGATTGAGTGAAGTTACTAGGATTCATGGAGAGATGGATGCTATTCGCAAGAAAGTTAATTTTAAAGGAACGTTGCAAGAGTTTTTCCAGTTTATGAAAACAGACAAACAATTCTATTATAGTAGTGATAATACAGGGAAAGATGCCTATTTGAAAAAGGCAGTTCATTTGATAGATAGTATGAAAACGCGATTAGATGAAATATTTATAACAAAGCCAAAGGCTGATATTATAGTAAAAGCAGTAGAGTCATTTAGAGAAAAATCGGCAGGAAAAGCATTTTACAACCGCCCTGCGGCAGATGGATCTAGACCAGGGGTTTACTATGCTAACCTATATGATATGGAATCTATGCCTACTTATCAGATGGAAGCATTGGCGTATCACGAAGGAATTCCAGGACATCATATGCAATTGGCAATACAACAAGAATTAAAAGAAGTGCCTATGTTTAGGAAATTTGGCGGTTATACAGCATATACTGAAGGTTGGGGATTATACTCTGAGTTTATACCAAAAGAAATGGGCTTCTATGCCGATCCTTATTCAGATTTCGGGCGCTTGGCTATGGAATTATGGAGAGCATGTAGACTAGTCGTAGACACAGGAATACACTCAAAAAGATGGACTCGTGAAGAAGGAATTAAATATTATACCGACAATACACCAAATGCTGAATTAGACGCCATTAAAATGGTAGAAAGGCATATTGTAATGCCAGGTCAAGCAACTGCGTATAAAATAGGTATGTTAAAGATTTTAGAATTGCGTAAAAAGGCAAAAGAAGCTATAGGCGATAAGTTTGATATTAGAGAATTTCACGAAGTAGTTATTTCTCACGGAGCCATTCCATTGAATGTTTTGGAGGACTTTGTAGATGAATACATTTCTTCTAAGAGTTAAATTATAGAAATTTACTTAAAGCAAGATATAATTAAAGGTGTATTTATACATTTAAAAAGTCAAGTATAGTTATCTATACTTGACTTTTTTACCTTGATAAAGAAATAGTACAGCTTCTACTTAGCGCAACCGACTGGTCAGTTACCTGCTCTTTATCATATTACAGTCTTACACTATCTCATAACTAGGCTTTATAAAGCTCCCTTTGTCATCTGCATTACTTATATTCAAATAAACAGATACCTGTTCTTTTAGTTCCTCTACATGCGATATAAGTCCTATTTTCCTATTTTCCGCTTTTAAAGATTCTATAGTATCGAATATCAATTTTAACGATTTAGCATCTTGAGTACCAAAGCCTTCATCCAAAAAGAAGAAATTCTCTTTCGATTTACTGTTTACACTACCTGCCAACGACAATGCCAAGGTAAGTGAAGCTTGAAACATTTGACCTCCCGACAATGTTCTGGCACTTCGCCTCTTGCCTCCATTCATATAATCTATTACATTAAAATTGTTTTTATCGTCCAATTCTAAACTGAGTTTTTTGTCGGTTAGGTTGTAAAATCTCTCATTGGCACTGTTTACCAATTGCTGTAAATAAACCCTAGAAACGAAGTTCACAAAACCTTCTGCCGTAAATAAACTCTTTAAAACTTTTAAATTATCTTGTCTTAGCTTCAATTTCTTTAATTCTTTCTCTAAAACTGCCTTTTCTTTCAATTTAATCTTCAAATCAGATAGTTTTTTGATCATAACAGCTAATTCTGATACTTTATCTTCTAATTCTTTATCTAAATTTTTTAATTCTTCGAACAAATCAGAATAGACTTTATCGTCAAATTCTTTACCTTCTACCTTGCCAAAAGCAACTTTTTTTAACTCCTTTGTCTTCTCGTAGTCTATATTAAAATCTAATAGCTCCTTTCTAGTTCTTTCTATATCAATATTACTGTCTAATACATCTATTATCTCTTTCTCTTGATCAAATTCTGACTTCGAAATAGAATCTATTATTCTGGTTTTATTATCTAAAACATCTTTTTCTTTGTCCTTAGACTGACTCTGCAGCGCATCATGTTTTACTGTATTACTAAGCTTTTCTTTCTCTAATTCTTCCTTTATTTTATGATGATAATTATACTTCTCCTCGGTATTTTTCACCTTCGCACTCTCCTGTGCTTTCAAACTTTCTATGTCTTGCTTGCTTTTACCTTCAAACGATTCTATAGTCAAATTATCTAGTTGAGAAATCAATATTTTTTTAGAACTATCAGCTATACTTATCTTGTTTTTTAAAGTATTATTAACCTCTTTATCTATTTCTAGCTTAGTTGATATTTGCTTTAACTTGTCTTTTAAAGCACTTAAAGAAATTCTATGTTTTTTGATTTCAAAAGCCGTTTTTTCGGATTCTTTAGATGCTTTTACTATCTTATCTCTGTCTTCTATTTTATATTTACCAGAAGTAAAAGTATTAATATACTCCTTTAGCTCCATCTCTTTTTTACTCGCCTTTTGCTCTAAATTATCCGAATCTTTCTTTAACAATCTATATTCCGCCTTTAATCTCTCTAGATCGTTATATTTTGCATCTAAAAAATCTATATACAACTCACCTTTCTTGATTTGTTTATTTTTTTCAGAAATTTCACCCGATACATCTGCTATACTCACAGGTCTAGGATGATCTTTAGAACCACACAACATACAGGCTTTACCTGTTTCAAGAGCAGACGAATATTCTTTTAATTTTTCAGAAATAGACAGAGATTTTTCCTCTTCCTCTAATTTATTTACTCTAACCTTATATCCTTCTCTTTTATCCAAGCATGACTTTTGCATATCTGTAATACTCGATAACTCTATCTTATGTGTTTTTAACTCAGCCTCCGTAAAAACAGAAACTTTTCTATTTATTACATCTGATATTTCTTCCTTTTTTTTGACAAAATCTCCTTTAAAAATCTTTATATCTTGCTGAATCTTATCATAATTGCTATACCACAACATCAGATTAGATAAGCTACTATTACCATCACTATTGTCTTCCAAAACCGAAAGCTGCTTTTCCTCTATATCCTGTTCTTTGTTTATATCAGACGATGAGGTCTCTAATACCGACAATTCTTTATTGCTTAACTCTAGTTTTCTATCTAAATCTACTATCTCAGCTTCTGTCGATTTTATACTTATAACCTTGTTATATTCCTGTATTATAGCCTTCGAAATATCTAGTTTATTATAATCTTCTTCATATTTATTTACATCTATATCATTTGTACTTATTTTACTTACTAACCCCTTACGAACCTCTTTAACTGCATCTATACTACTATGTATTTTAGATATATCTATAGCCAAAGTGTTCTTTGCATCCAATAAACTTTTGAAATTCTTAAATGCAGAATCGTATCTGACCAAAAAAACTTCTAAGTCTTTATTCTTAGTTTTATCAGCTTCTAATTTCTCAAAATCAATACATAGCTTTTTGTAGTCATCAAAATCTTTTCTTAACGATTCCAATCTCTCAATATCTGATTTTTTTGATTTTAGGATGATTTTATCTTTATTTAGAACAATTTCTTTACCTTTTATATCCTCTTTATAAATAGATATATCTTCAGGCAAACAATCTACATAAGACAATAAATTACCATCATATATATTAATTGATGCGTCATTTTCTTTGTTCAACAAACTTAGTTTACCCGATAAGCTATATTTATTAAGTCCGAAGATATCTTTTAACATCTTGGTTCTTTCCGTTTCGCCTATCTGCATAAACTCCATGAACTTTCCCTGTGGAATTATAATAGTCCTCTTAAAATTATCGTAAGACAAGCCTATTACTTCTTCTACATCCAATTCGTTAGCAACCCAGTTACCATCTATTTCTTCGTATTGCTTGTTGGTTGGCTTTACATCTTCAAATTTTTTAGAATTACGCTTACCTTCAGAGACAAATCTATAGTTTTTGTTATTTGAAGAAAACTCAAAGTCTATCAAAAACGAATTAGATTTCAAATTCATTATATCGTACCCCATTTTCTTAAGGTCTTTACCTGTTTTTTTGTACAAAACATAAGTTATAGAGTCCAGTATTGCCGACTTACCACTACCGACGTCTCCGAAAACTCCGAAAACTTGATTGGATAATAACTTAGTGAAATCAATGTTTTGCTCTTCTATATAAGAAAAAACTCCTTTTATTTTTAATGAAATAGGAACCATAATTTATTTTGATAATAATTCTTCAAATACCCCAAGTAAAGACTCATTCATGTCTTGACCTGCGTTTTTATGTTTAAAATAATCCTTGAATAACTCCGTTATGTCTTTATTCAAATCTATATAATCTTCTTTTTGAGCCTTTAAAACATCGCTTTTTATCTCAGGAATTATCTTAATAATTCCATTATGAGCTTGCAATAAACTTGCTCTATCCTCAGCCGACAAATAACTATCGGAAACTATAGTAAGTTCCAACAATGGCTCAGGGTTTTCTGCAAGCCAGTCCAAAGCCGCAGTGATACTCTCAAAACGTTCTCTAAGTAATTTTTTACCTGAAAATATAGGAATCTTAGTATATTCAACATCTTTATCAGCAGATATATCTAATAAAGAGAAATATTTATCCTGATTAGCTTCACTAAAACTATAAGCAATAGGACTACCACTATACACGACAGGATTCTTAGCTCCAGACACATTATGGAACCTATGTAAATGCCCCAAAGCGGTATATTGTACAGCATCGGGAATGTCGTTAGTATAAATAGCCTGAGCACCACCTACGTGTAAAATATGCTTCTCATCATCGGCTGTTTCAACTTCAGAATCGCCTTTTTTTACAAAAAAATGATGAGCAATAAGTATATTAACACCTTTGCTATCGCAATATTTATCCGATAACTCTTTCCATTGCGTAGTAAGAACATCTCTTAGTTCTTCTTCACTATTTTCCAAATCGAAGGCTGTTTTAAGTCTTATTTCATTGGCATAAGGGCAAGTTATTATTCTTAATAATTCCTCCGTTTCCGGTAGTTTTACCTCTAAAAAACCTTTGTCCGATTTTGTAATTTCTAAACCTGTATCTAGTTTTATAAGAGATATTTCAGAATCAGGATAACCAACCAAAAACACCCCGCTTTCCCTGGCTAAAATATCAGATACCTCAACTCTTTCAGGGGAATCATGGTTTCCCGCTATAGCTATTACAGGTATTTTACCGCCTCT
>JABSPL010000213.1 GCA_013215105.1 Flavobacteriaceae bacterium | reverse complement strand
AGTATTGATTTAGTAGGTATTACATCTAAAATTATAAGTAATTGTGAGGAATTTAGTTTTTTAAGACAAAACAAGGAAGGTTTAAAACTAGCTTATTAACCCTTGTTTAAGATGTCTGAAGGTACTGCGAAACTTGAGTAATATAGATAAAAAGGCATATTATTTTAATGTGTCTTCTGAAAGTTCAGGAAATATTAAGAATACAATATTATTGGTAGATACTTCTATATCTTATATGGAAAAGGTTGAAATTATTGGTGGTGCTGTAGAAGAAGAGTTTGTTTTACCATATGCTTTACAATGGAGTAGTGATGATGAGCAAGGAGATTTTTATATACAAATATCTGAGTCGAAATACTTTGAAGAATTGGTGTTGAATGAAAAAAACTCTTTATTTGAACATAAAATATCTGATTTAGAGTATTTAAACAAAGATGTATTATATTATTGGAGGATTAAATCGGAAAATTATTGTAATGAAATATATTCGGATGTTTACAGTTTTATCATTTCAGATGAAATTTCAAAATTGGAAGAAGATATGATTATACCTTTGGAAGGTTTCTCTCCTAATGGAGATGGAGTAAATGAAAGATGGATAGTTGACGGTATAAACGACGGTGAATTAGGTAATGAAGAATATCCTAAAATAGATGTATATATACATAACAGGCAAGGAGTTTTGGTATATAGTATGGAAAATTATGATAATCAATGGAAGGCTATTTATAATGGAAATAGAGTTCCTATAGGTAATTACCATGTGCAAATATATTGTAAATCAGATTATAGTAGAAATAAAAAAATATGGATATATGTTAATTATTAAGAAACGGTAATTAAGTATGACTATTTTAGGGGCTTAAACAATATAAAAGCTACAGCTATAATTACTCCTGATTATGTTTTCGAAAAATATTATAATGGCAAATCTGTTTTGAATCCATCTTATAATATGATGAATTTAAGAGAAGTGGCTATGTTTACTGAAATAAATAATCATCTTCCAGGAGTTTTGTCGGCTAAAGAGGTTTGTGAAGATAAAGGAATAATACTAAATAGTTATATGGAAACTAATTTAGAGAAAATAGAAGAACTGTTCTTATATACTATAGAACAACAAAAACAACTTGAAATTAAGGAAGAAAAAATAAGAAAACTAGAAGAAATTTTAAAAAGAATAGAAAAAAGGTTGAAAATTTGAATTGTAGATAGTTTTAATTATGTTAGGATAGGTGTTGGTTATTAAATTAAGAATCTAAACTATGTAGGCTAATCAAATGACTTCTATCTCTTTTTATATATATATATATAACTGACTAGTTAGAAGGTGGTTGTTTGTTTTTATATTTGTTTTTATATTTGTTTTTGTTGAAAAAAATACTTAATTTAGATTTGTAAATCAATATGTTAAAGCATATGGATTTATGTGTTAAACAATAAAAATATAATACTATGAAAACAAAATTTCTATTAACTTTTGTGCTGTTTAGTGCAATTAGCTTCTCTCAGGTAGGAGTAGGTACCTCGTTACCTAACAAATCGGCACAGTTAGATGTCGTTTCTAACGATAAAGGACTTCTTATTCCTAAGATATTATTAACATCAGATACTGATAGTACCACTATAGCCAATGGAAATATAGACGGACTAACAGTATTTAACACTAGTTCAGGTTCTGGGCTTACACCAGGTTATTACTATTGGTATAATAGTAAGTGGAATAGAATGACAATTTCTGACGATGTAACCACTCAATTGACAGAAACACAGGTCGATGATTATGTGGCTAATAACGACTATTTGATTGTTCCTACAGGAGGAACTGTAGGGCAAATACTAGAGTCTGATGGTAGCGGTGGTTTTGTTTGGAATACTCTTGCTTCGGGAGGCGATTTCAAAGCAGATGGAACTGTGCCTATGACAGGAAATATAACTTTTTCGGGGACACAGGAATTTGACGGGGTTGATGTTTCTGGTTTGGAAACAACAGTAGATAGTAAAATGGCTAAAACATTAGCTGATGGTGATGTATTAGTAGGAAATGCAAGTGGAGATGCTACGGCAGTAACTATGTCGGGAGATGTGACTATAGATAATTTAGGAGCAACTACTATAGGAGCATCTAAAGTAACAGATTCTAAAGTGGCAACAGGAATAGATGCAGCAAAACTAGCAGATGGTAGTGTAACTAATGCAGAGTTTCAGTATTTAGGGACAACAACAAGCGATGTACAGGTTCAGATAGATAGTAAAATGGCT
>JABSPL010000212.1 GCA_013215105.1 Flavobacteriaceae bacterium | reverse complement strand
TTGAATGCTTTCTGAAGATTGAATTTACTCTTAATAATATTTTTAGAATAAAATATTACGTAAGGAGATATAATATTTGGAATTATGCCGAAATCTAAAATTTAGATAAGTTAATTCTGTTAGTTTCTCAGCAAACCCTAGTTAGTAAACATAAATAATTACTTGTTAATTAAATTGTCCTCTATATTGTTTTTTTGAAGACATAGGTTTTTATAATAATTAACAACTAACAACTAACCATTAACCATTAACAATTAACCATTAACAATTAACCATTAACAATTAACAATTAATCATTAACAATTAACAACTAACAATTAACAACTAGCCATTAACAATTAACAACTAACAATTAACCATTAACAATTAATAAACTATATTTGCCCTCTTAAACAAGCCCTACCCGATGACAACAGAAGTATCTTTGAAAGTAAGCCCTGAAGAAGCTAATAACCCCGATATATTAAAGAAAATAATATCGGAGCAAAGCGATATAGAACGAAGTAGTATTGACGATATCGAAATACTAAAACGCTCTATAGATGCTAGGCAGCGAGATATAAAGTTTAACCTAAAGGTACTTGTTTATATAAACGAGACTAAACCAGAGCAGCCAGACTATATGCCAGACTATCCTTATGTAGGGAATAAGCAAGAGGTAATAGTGATAGGAGCAGGGCCAGCAGGATTGTTTGCCGCTCTTAAATTGGTCGAAGAAGGTTATAAACCTATAGTGCTAGAAAGAGGTAAAGATGTAAAAAGTCGTAGGAGAGACTTAGCAGCTATCACCAAATTTCACATAGTAGACGAAGATTCTAACTATTGTTTTGGAGAAGGAGGAGCAGGGACTTATTCGGACGGAAAACTATATACAAGGTCCAAAAAAAGAGGAGATGTAAACAAAATATTAGACCTTTTCGTAGCTCATGGAGCCACCAACAATATAAGAGTAGATGCTCATCCGCATATAGGAACTAACAAATTACCTAAAATAATACAAAATATAAGGGAAACCATAGTCAAACATGGTGGGGAGGTATTGTTTGAAGCCAGAGTTACCGATATTTTGGTTAAAAACAACAAAGTAGAAGGTGTAGAGCTAAAAGACAAAACTATAATAAAAGCTAGTAAAATAATACTGGCGACGGGTCATTCGGCAAGAGATATATTTGAATTATTATATTCTAAAAACATAAAATTAGAGGCTAAGCCTTTTGCTTTGGGAGTAAGGGTGGAGCATAGTCAAAACCTGATAGACAAGATACAATACAAATGCGATAGCAGAGGGGAATACCTTCCTCCTGCACCTTATTCTATAGTAAAGCAAGTAGAAGGAAGAGGTGTTTATTCGTTTTGTATGTGCCCTGGAGGAGTTATAGCTCCTTGTTCGACTGCTCCTGGAGAGGTGGTTACTAATGGTTGGTCACCTTCCAAAAGAGATCAGCCTACTTCTAACTCGGGTATAGTAGTGGCTCTGAATCCTGAAGATTTTGCTCAATATTCCGAAAAAGGACCTTTGGCAGCTTTAGAGTTTCAGAAGCAAATAGAACAGAGAGCTTGGCGTTTGGCAGGAGAAAGCCAAAGGGTGCCAGCACAGCGTTTAGCCGATTTTACCAAAGGTGTACTATCTACCGATATTCCTAAAACTTCGTATAATCCAGGTACTACAAGTGTAGAAATGGGGGATGTTTTACCCGAATTTATACATAAAACTTTACAGAAAGGTTTTATAGAATTTGGCAAAAGTATGAAGGGATATATGACTAACGATGCAGTGGTTCATGCCCCTGAGTCCAGAACTTCTTCGCCAGTAAAAATACCTAGAGACAGAGTTAGTTTAGAGCATGTAGAGGTAGAGGGTTTATACCCTTGTGGAGAAGGAGCTGGTTATGCAGGAGGGATAATATCTGCAGCTATAGATGGTGAGAAATGTGCCGAAAAATGTGCTTTGTCTATCAAAGGTTAATCGTATTTATGGTTTTTTGAGTAAGTTTTTTAGAGCTGAGGATATACTTTTGTATTTGAAAGTGTATCCTTCTTTTATTATTTTCTCACAAGATACTCTACTTCCTTTTAATAGGATAATAGACATTTCTCCAAATATTAATTTGAAAACAAAACCAGGAATATTAGGTAATAGTATAGGTTTTTTTAATTCTCTTGCTATTTCTTTTGTTAACTGATAGTTGTTGATATGTTCTGGAGCAACAGCGTTATATACTCCTTTGGTTTTGTTGTTTTTTATAAGATATAAAAATATATCAGACAAATCGTCTATATGTATCCATGGTATATATTGTTTTCCGCTGGCTATAGTAGTTCCTATATATGCTTTTATTGGTCTTTTCATTTTGGTTAAAGCTCCTCCTTTTTGGGAAAGTACAACTGCTATGCGGACTTTAATAACTCTAGAATAATCACTTATATTGTCGGCTTCTTTTTCCCATTTGTAGCATAACTCACTTAAGAAATCGTCTCCTTTTGGGTCTTTTTCAGTATAAATATTTTCTGTAGTTTTTGTACCGTAGTATCCTATGGCCGAAGCCGTAATAAATGTATTTATCTTTATATTGTTACTTTTTATATGTTTTATTAACAGTTTAGTAGAGTTTATTCTGCTCGATATTAGCTCTTTTTTTACTTTCTTAGTCCATCTTTTATCGGCTATATTAGCCCCTGCCAGATGTATAATATCGGTTATTCCGTGGAAAGCGTCTTCTTCTATAAAACTGTTTTCTATATCCCAAACATAGTGATTGTCAGATGTTTTTGTACGGCTCAAAAAACTAAATTCTATACCTTCTTTTTCTAATTTACTGGATATATGTTTAGAGATAAGCCCTGTTCCTGTTATTAATACTTTCTTTTTCATGATTATTATATTTATTTAAATATAGTAATTATTTGTTATATGAAATGTATAGTTAAGGATATTGATAATTATTTTATTTTAAGTTGAATAATTATCAAGTTTAATATATAATAAAAAAGCTCTTTATAAATAAATATAATACCAATTGTATTTCTAAATGTCATAAAAGAAATAGAATTATTTTTTTCTTTATCAAGGCAAAAAATCTAAGCATAGCATCGCTATGGTTCTGTTTTTTAACGCAGATAAAGGAGAAAAGAAACTATTTATATATGACAGATGGAGATTCAACTGGTATAAGGAGCTTTGTAATAATTATTGTTTAGCCATATCATTGACAAACTCATCTATTTGTTGCTTAGTCACATTGGGCATACATATAACGTGAGTAATATCGTCTTGAGTTGCTAATTGCCATTTTTCTTTTATTTCTTCAGAAGTTTTTGGCATCACTACAGTAATAGAACCAGGGTTCATCCAGGCTTTTACTCCTATTTTGATTAATTCATCTTTACAGTATATAGCTGTTTCCGAACTGTGATTGTAGCGTTCCTTTAGTCCTTTTAGGCCCATTTTTTTGATGGCGTACCACATAAACAAAGGGCTATGACCATTCCTAGAACCTGTAATAGTAGTGTCAGAAGACCCTATATATGATATTCCTTTAGAAATACGATCTTTCAAAGTACGTCTGGTAATAACAACCCCACAAGGTATAGGCGAACCGATGAATTTATGCCCACTTATCGAAATACTATCTGCTCCGTCCGAAAAGTCAAAAGGAATTCTAGGTTCCATAAAAGCACCATAAGTACCCGAAAGAGCAGCATCGCAATGTATATAACTATCGTGAATGGCTAGTTTTTTTAATATGTTTTTAACTTTAGAAACATCGTCTTTAGCCTCTTTCATAGTAGTTCCGAATGTAGTTAAAACTATAGCAGGCTTATGTCTGTTAAATTTTAAAGTACTTTCTAGATCGTCATAGTCTATTTCACCATTTTCTTGCGACCTTATTATTATACTAGGTATATTAAGAAGATGTATGTTTTTCTTTACACTATAATGAGTCGATTCCGAATAGTAAACCATTGCTTTAGGGAAGGTTTCTCTGGCCAAATACAATCCGTACAAGTTACTTTCAGAACCTCCATTGGTTACGTATCCCCAATAGTCTTTAGGGTCTGCGTTAAACAATTGAGCGAAAAAATCGACAACTTCTCTTTCTAAATTATGTGTTTGTACTTTGTAAGTACTATCCTCAAAAGGATCACCTATATTGTTGATAGGATATTTCAAAAATTCTGATAATTCGGAATAGTCAAAATCTTTTGATACAGGGTAACCTAAAAAGTTATGGCTAACTTCATTTATTTTATTTAAAAGCTCCTTTAAATATTCTTTTTCTTTCCCCATTTTCAAATTATTTGTATACTGATTAATTATTCTGTAAATATAAAGTATTTTAGAATTATTTTTCTTGTAATTATAATTTATTAGTTAAATACACTAGTAAAATTGATTTTATCAGATTTTAAATCTTTTTAAGGTGTAATCAAATAATATTTGTTTTTTATATAATTAAAAAGAGTATTCATATCTATTTAAGAATACTATAAAGAAAGAAGATTAAAATACCTTATATTTGCGGATTGATATATAAAATATAGCATATTACTAATATGAAAAAAATAAGAAACTTCTGTATAATAGCCCATATAGATCACGGTAAAAGTACTTTGGCAGATAGATTGTTAGACTTTACTGGAGCCGTAACCGAACGTGAGAAAAAAGCCCAATTACTTGATAGTATGGACTTAGAGCGTGAAAGAGGTATAACAATAAAGAGTCATGCCATACAAATGGATTATACTTATAAGGGAGAAGAGTATACTCTTAACCTTATAGATACTCCTGGTCACGTAGATTTTTCTTACGAAGTTTCTCGTTCTATAGCGGCCTGTGAAGGTGCTTTGCTTATAGTTGATGCAGCTCAGTCTATACAAGCTCAAACTATTTCGAACTTGTATTTGGCATTAGAAAACGATTTAGAAATAATACCTATACTTAATAAAATAGATTTACCAAGTGCAAACCCAGAGGTCGTAACTGACGATATCGTTGATTTGTTAGGTTGTGAGCCAGAGGAAGTTTTACACGCGAGTGGTAAGACAGGGCAGGGTATGGAAGATATTTTGAGAGCTATAATCGAAATAATTCCTCCACCAAAAGGAGACCCAGATGGTCCACTTCAGGCACTTATCTTTGATTCTGTTTATAATACTTTTAGAGGTATAGAAACTTATTTTAAGATAGTAAACGGAAGTATAAAGAAAGGTCAGAAAATAAAATTTATGGCTACAGGTAAAGAGTATTTTGCTGACGAAGTTGGTACTCTTAATTTGACTCAAACTCCTAAAAAAGAAATAAAAACTGGTGATGTTGGTTACCTTATAACAGGTATAAAGACCGCAGTAGAGGTTAAAGTAGGAGATACTATAGTCGATACTATTAGTAGTAACCCCGAAGCTATAGATGGTTTTGAAGATGTAAAGCCTATGGTTTTTGCAGGTATTTACCCTGTTGATACCGAAGATTATGAAGAGTTAAGATCTTCTATGGAAAAACTACAATTGAACGATGCTTCTTTGGTGTTTATTCCTGAAAGTTCTGCGGCTTTAGGTTTTGGTTTCCGTTGTGGGTTCTTAGGAATGCTACATATGGAAATAGTTCAAGAAAGACTAGAAAGAGAGTTTAATATGACTGTGATAACTACAGTTCCTAACGTATCTTATTTTGCGTATACTCGTAGAAATCCTGATGAGAAAATACTAGTAAATAATCCTTCTGACTTACCAGACCCATCAGGTATGGATAGAGTAGAAGAACCTTATATAAAAGCTACCATTATAACTAAGTCTGATTTTGTAGGTAATATAATGAGTCTTTGTATCGAAAAAAGAGGAGAAATCACTAATCAAAATTATTTGACTACCGAAAGGGTAGAGCTTACTTTTGCTATGCCATTGGCTGAGATAGTGTTCGACTTTTATGACCGATTGAAAACAGTTTCCAAAGGTTATGCTTCTTTTGATTATTCGCCTATAGGTATGCGTGCTTCTAAGCTAGTAAAAGTAGATATTTTACTTAATTCTCAGCAAGTAGATGCGCTTTCTTCTCTTATACATGTTGATAATGCTTATAATATAGGTAAGAAAATGTGTGAAAAATTACGTCAACTTATACCAAGACATCAGTTTGATGTACCTATTCAGGCTTCTATAGGAGCTAAAATAATAGCCAGAGAAACTATAAAAGCTCTTAGGAAAGATGTTACAGCCAAATGTTACGGTGGTGATATTTCTAGGAAAAGAAAACTGTTAGAAAAACAGAAAAAAGGAAAGAAAAGAATGCGTCAAGTAGGTAATGTAGAGATACCTCAAGAAGCATTTATGTCTGTTCTTAAACTAAATGATTAAAATAAAAAAAAAAGGCCTCTAATATTTAATGAAAATATTAGAGGCTTTTTAAAATAAAAAATATATATTCGTAGTAAATAAAATTGTTCTAAAATAAAAATTACTATGAAAACAGAAGAAGAAAGAAAAACTAATGATTTAGGTGTACAGGTGAAAACAAAACAATTAATGTTGTATAACGACGATATTAATGACTTTGAATTCGTTATGAAATGTTTAAAAGAAGCCTGTGGTCACGATGATATTCAGGCAGAACAATGTGCAGTTATAATTCACTATACGGGTAAATGTGTAGTGAGAACTGGTGTTATTAATGAGTTGAGCTATAGTTGCTTTAAACTGTTGGATCTGGGGCTTTCTGCCGAAGTTATATAAACAGGATGTTTTTTATAGTAATGTCTTCTAACTCTTTGTTCAAAGATATTATTATTTGATTCTTACCAGCATTTAGTTCTTCTCTTAACACAGAAGAACTAAGGCTTATAACAACTATATTACCTCTTAGTTCTACATTGGTAGTGTAAGCTTCTACTCCTTTACCCATTACTTCAGACCATATTTCTCGTATATTAATCTTCTGAAGACCTTTGCTTAATTTGTTTTCTTTTAGAAATATTTTTAAAATATTTTCTATAGTATTTATCTCATTTTCTCTTTTCTTACTCATAATTATAATTTGAAAATACTGTATTGATTATTAGCTTTTTTAACTATTTCTTCGGTTCTTACTGAATGAGTGTCAGTTATAAATAATTGTCCAAATTCATCAGAATTTATCAAGTTTATTATTTTTTCTATTCTATCTTCATCCAACTTGTCAAATATATCGTCAAGTAACAATATAGGAGAAGTGTTAGTCTTGTCTTTCAAAAACTTGCATTGAGCTAGTTTTAACGCCATCAAAAACGATTTTTGCTGACCTTGAGAGCCGTATTTTTTTATAGGAAATCCATCTATTTCAAACGATAAATTATCTCTATGTATACCTACGCTGGTATATTGTATAGCTAAGTCTTTTTGTAAGCTCTTATCGAATATTTCCTCGTAATTATTGTTATGTATCTGCGATATATATTCTAAACGAATATCTTCTTTAGATCCTGAAATAGTTTTATAGTACTCCTTTATTATAGGTATGAATTTCTGAGTAAAATCGACTCTTGACTTATATATATCATTACCATATTTACTTAACTGATCGTTGTATATTTGTAGATTTATAGAATCGAAAGTTCTGCTTTTGGCAAAATACTTAAGTAAAGCATTTCTCTGCAAAAGTGTTTTATTGTAATTTATAATATTATTTAGATATTTTTTGTCTTGCTGAGATATTACATAATTCATGAATTTACGACGGGTTTCACTTCCTTCGTTAATCAAATCTATGTCTGTAGGACTTATTATGACTACAGGAAAGAGTCCAATATGGTCAGAATAGCGTTCGTATATCTTAGAATTTCGTTTTAAAACCTTTTTTTGACCTTTTTTTATGCTACAAACAATATTTTCTTCTCTTTGGTTAAGAGTGAAATTTCCTTCTATTACAAAAAAATCGGTATTGTGTAAAATGTTATTTTGTGCTGTAGTCGAAAAGTAACTTTTACCCGTAGATAGGTAATATATAGCGTCTAAGATATTGGTTTTACCAATACCATTGCTACCTACAAAACATGTTATTTTGTTTTTAAACTCAAATAAATTGGAGTCTATGTTTTTGAATTGTACTAAGGAAAGTCGGTTTAGTTTCATAAGGTGCAAACTTAATTAAAAAAAGAGACACAAAATATTTTTAAATTCAATAAATAATATATTTTTGTAAAACAAAATAATAAATATGTCAACATACAAAAAATCACCGTCTAAAACTAAAGCGGTAAAAGAAGCTAAGATAGAAGTAGAAGATAGTACAACTGCAGAAGTGTTCAATACACTAGACGAAACGGCTAATATCTCTGAAAAATGGATAGAAAAAAATCAAAAGTTTTTGTTTATCGCTCTTATAGTTGTTACTCTTTCTATATTAGCATATGTTTCTTACGATAAATACATACAAACACCTAAAGAATTAGAAGCTTCTAATGAATTAGCTTTTCCTAAAAAATCGTTTAAAGATGCTTGGGACAAAGATGAAGATAATCTTTTTGAAATAGCATTAGAAGGTGTAGATGATAAATATGGTTTAGTTGATATAACTAAAGAATATTCAGGAACTAAAGCAGGTAACTTAGCTAACTATTATGTTGGTTTGTCTTATTTGAGACTTAAAAGATATGAAGAAGCTATTTCTTACCTTAAAAACTTTTCTTCAAGCGATAAAGTATTAAAACCAATAGCTATAGCGGCAATAGGCGATGCTTATTCTGATTTAGGAAACTATAAAGAAGCTATATCTTACTATAATAAAGCAGCAAATACTGATGATAACGGTTTTTCTAAGCCTATGTTTTTGTTAAAATCGGCTAAACTTTCTATGGATATAGGTGAGTTTTCTGATGCAGAAAAAACATTCAAATCTATAAAAAGAGACTTTCCTAAATCGGAACAAGCTAGAGATATAGATATGTATATAAACAAAGCTATTTATTCACAAAAATAAAACATGGCAACAACAGATTTATCACATTATGATAAAACAACAATACCAAACGCTAGTAATATGGCGTTTGGTATTGTTGTTTCTAAATGGAATTCGGATATTACCGAAAATTTATATAAAGGAGCTATAGAGGTTCTTACCGAAAATGGAGCTAGTCCCGATAATATTTATAGGATGGATGTTCCAGGTAGTTTTGAGCTTATTTATGGAGCCAAAAAAATGTTAGAAAGTAAGCCTGTAGACGCTGTAATAGTTATAGGAAATGTAATACAAGGGCAGACTAAGCACTTTGATTTTGTTTGTGAAGGTGTTGCTCAAGGTATAAAAGATCTTAATATCAAATATGATATTCCTGTTATATTTTGTGTGCTTACAGACAATGAAAAGCAACAATCTATAGACCGATCGGGAGGTGTATTAGGTAATAAAGGTATAGAAGCTGGTGTGGCAGCTATAGAAATGGTTTTTATTAATAAAACTTTTTAGGATTAACGACTGTACGTTAGATTTTTATCTTCTTTTTATCGATTTGATTAAGTTTTTTTTGTTTTTTTGCTTTAATTTTATTAATTAAGCATTAAAATTAATAAAATTAGCTATATTGTGACTGTATTTATATGTTATATATGAATATAAATTTTATATAAATAATATGTCATTAAAATTAAAATATCAATTAGAATTCCCTATTAGAGCTTCAATAAATCGCTTATATCAGTATATATCATCTCCTTCAGAAATGTCAGAATGGTTCGCTGATGAAGTTAATTTCAATTCTAAAGAAGGTGTCTATATCTTTACATGGGAAGGGGAAGAAGAGATTGCTAAAGTTTTGACCAAAAACAAAAATGATTCTATCAAGTTTAAATGGGAAGAAGACGAACAATCTGATAGTTATTTCGAATTTAAAATAGTTCAAGACGAAATAACTAAAGATATTTCGTTGTTTGTTACCGATTTTGCTGAAGAAGATGAAATTGAGGAAGCCAAAGATTTATGGGAAAGCCAAATAGATGGTTTGAAGAAGATATTAGGAGCTTAGTTCTGGATTCCTCACTCGTTATTAGTAATTGTTTTTGTATCTTTTCATTATAATAATTGGAATACAGATATAGTTCCTACCATTTTTATTTGCATTTTTTTACCTTTAGCTTTTACTTATTGGTTATTTATAACGGGTATTATTGGTTTGGTGAAGATGTTGGAATCCATATTATGGAAATCAGTAATAGGTAAAGTTATTGATTCTGAAATGAGATTTAAAACATTTAAAGGAGGTAGTGGTCATACAATATTTAATTTTGTCATAATTAAAACATATACTTATATTGTTAATGGTAATAATTATAAATCAGATCAAGATTTAGTTTCTGATTCTTTATATAGTGAGGACTATAAATTTATATCCGAATTTTATGATAAATATGGTGAATATCCTAAGGTGTATTCAGAATATATTAAGACTAAAGAGAGTTTGATAAATAGTCTTATAACAGTATACTTTGATCCTAATAACCCTAAAAAAGCATGTTTAGAAAAAGGATTTGATAAAATGATATTATCACCTATTTTTATGGGTCTATTATTCGGGACTGGCGTTACTATTGTAGCTTATGCTTTATTGAGTTCAATAACAGAAATAGACATATAAAGTCCGATATACTTTGTTTAATATTCAGAATAAACATAAAATTAAATTCATAAAAGTTGTATCTTTATCGTTCATAAACTACAATGATGGGCGATAAAGAAAAAATAGAATATATAGTTGATTGGCTTAAGAAATATGCTATAGAAAGCAAAACGACAGGTTTTGTAATAGGTATCTCAGGAGGTATAGATTCGGCTGTTACTTCTACATTGTGTGCCAAAACAGGTTTGCCTACTATTTGTGTAGAAATGCCTATTGATCAGGCTTTGGCGGAAGTTGCTAGAGCTGAAAATCACATTTCTTTTTTGAAAAAAAAATATTCTAATGTTACTTCTATTAAAGTTTATCTTAGTAATTCTTTCGAAAATCTCAAAGAATCATTGCCTAAAATAAGTAATAATATAACTAAAGAAAACTTGGCTTTGGCTAATACAAAAGCTAGGCTTAGGATGACTACTCTTTATTATTATGCAGGTACCGAAAACAAATTAGTTGCTGGTACAGGTAATAAAATAGAGGATTTTGGTATAGGTTTTTTTACCAAATATGGAGACGGAGGAGTTGATATAAGCCCAATAGCCGATTTATTAAAATCAGAAGTTTTCCAGTTAGCAAGAGAACTTAAAATAAATCCTCATATAATAGATGCACGACCTACCGACGGACTTTTTGGAGACGACAGAACTGACGAAGACCAGATAGGAGCTTCTTATGACGAGCTAGAATGGGCTATGAATATGGTTGATATGGGTAAAAAATCAGATGATTTTACTGGTAGAGACAAGAAAGCATTTGATATTTATACTCAAAGAAATAGAGCAAATAAGCATAAAATGCTAGAGATACCAGTTTGTAAAATCCCTAAAAAATAATAGTTTGGCTAAAGTAAAAAAAAAGTTCTCTTGTCAGAGCTGTGGTGTAGTACATCCTACATGGAACGGGCAATGTAACGTATGTAAGCAATGGAATACTATAGTTGAAGAAATAATAGAAAGACCAGATGCTAGAGAATGGAAACAAGATACTGGTATTGTAAAAACTAACAATTCGGCACTTAGAATATCGGAAATACATAAATTAGTTGACAAAAGAATAAGTACTAACAATAATGAATTGGACAACGTACTAGGAGGTGGTATTGTTCTGGGTTCTGTTATTCTGTTAGGAGGAGAGCCAGGGGTTGGTAAATCGACTCTATTGTTACAAATAGCTATTTCGGTAGGTAAAAAAGTGCTTTATGTTTCTGGAGAAGAAAGTCAATCGCAAATAAAACTAAGAGCCGATAGAATATTAGGATCCAATGAGGATTGTTATGTACTTACCGAAACGAATACTCAAAAAATCTTTAAAACCATAGAAGAAATAAAGCCAGAAATACTGGTCATAGACTCTATACAAACTTTACACACTTCACATATAGACGCTACTCCAGGGACAGTTTCTCAGATAAGAGAAAGTGCTGCGGAGCTTATAAAATTTGCAAAAGAGACATCTACACCTATTTTTATAATAGGGCATATAAATAAGGAAGGAACTATAGCTGGTCCCAAAATACTAGAGCATATGGTCGATGTAGTTTTACAATTTGAAGGAGAGAGAAAGCAAATGTATAGGATACTGAGAAGTTCTAAAAATAGGTTTGGTTCTACTTCAGAAATCGGTATTTTTCAGATGCAAGGCGACGGCTTAAGAGAGGTTACCAATCCGTCCGAGTTACTTATTTCAGAAAAAGAAGAAGGGCTTAGTGGTACGGCTATCGCTTCTACTTTAGAAGGTGTACGTCCTTTACTTGTAGAGGTTCAGTCCTTGGTAAGCCCAGCGGTTTATGGTACTCCTCAGCGTTCATGTACTGGTTTTGACACCAAAAGGCTTAATATGATACTTGCCGTTTTGGAAAAAAGAGCAGGTTTCAAATTAGGAACAAAAGATGTGTTTTTGAATATAACAGGAGGTATTAAAGTAGATGACCCTGCTATAGACTTAGCTGTTGCTACGGCTATATTGTCGTCTAATATAAATATAGGTATAGAGCAAAATTATTGTTTTGCAGCCGAATTAGGTCTTTCTGGAGAGATAAGGCCTGTGCAAAGAGTAGATCAGCGTATTTTGGAAGCTTCAAAGTTAGGTTATAAAAAAATATTTGTTTCTAAGTTTAATAAAATAACAAACCGTAAAAGTGATATTAAAATAATAGAAATAGGTAAGATAGAAGATGTTATAATGGAATTGTTTGTTGATTAAGATAGCTTAAACTTTATTTTGAGAAATAATTTAATATTTGACCCATTATCCATACAACAAAGCCTAAACTATATTTACATACAGTTTAGGCTTTGTTAATTATTATATATATTATTTATTCATTTCTTTTAAGAAAATATAAATTCAAGGACGTATACTACCAACTGATAGGCATATAGTCTTTCAAAAACTTTCCACACCAATGTTTTCCTGAATTAATACCGTCAAACAAAGGGTCCATAACTCTTGCCGCTCCGTCAACAATATCCAATGGAGGCTGGAAATCGTGAATTTCTACTTTCTTTTGAGCTAACTCAACAGGGTCTTCATCGGTAACCCAACCTGTATCTACAGCATTGGTGTATATTCCGTATTTGGCAAAATCGGCAGCTGAAGTAAGCGTCATCATATTAAGTGCAGCTTTGGCCATATTGGTATGAGGATGACGAGATTCTTTGTGATATTTATGAAATTTACCTTCCATAGCCGAAACATTTATTACGTGCTTCTTACCTGTATTGTCTTTTTTCATAAGGTTAACCAATCTGTTACATAACACAAAAGGAGCTACAGAGTTTACTAATTGCACTTCTAGCATTTCATTAGTATTTATCTCTCCTAGTTTCAACCTCCAACTGTTTGTCTTTCTTAAATCGACCTGTTGTAAGTCAGCATCCAATTTACCTGTAGGGAAAACTTCGTCAGTAGCCAATGAATGGTCAAGAGTGTAGTCTATTTGCGATAGTCTAGCCGAAGAGCTAAGTCCTATTCCTACTTGGTTTGCGTTCCAAGCAACAGGCATATTTTTATCATCTTTTTCGACCATAGAACTGATAGCTCCTAGCTCTTTCAAGCAAGTTTCATGGTCCGACAATACATTTTTAACTGTTTTTGGTAATTTGGTAATATCACATTCCTCGTTTTCTAACAAATGCTGATAAAAACCAGCAGGACGTCTAACGGTTTGTGCGGCATTATTAATAAGTATATCCAATCTTTCGTATTGTTGCTCTATATAATTACAGAATATTTCAACACTAGGAATATGTCTAAGGTCTAATCCGTGTACTTTAAGACGGTCTCCCCATTTGTCAAAATCATCTTCTTTGGCAAAACGCAAGGCAGAATCGACAGGAAACCTAGTTGTAGCTATCACTGTAGCACCGGCACGCAACATCATTAGGGTTATATGATAACCTATTTTGAGACGAGAACCAGTAACTAATGCCACTTGACCAGTAAGGTCGGCAGTCTGAAAACGCTTGGCATAGTTAAAATCACCACATTTGGCACACATAGTGTCATAAAAGTGGTGTAAAGTTGTAAATAAATCCTTACAAACATAGCAGTTACGTGCTGCTACCGATACATCAACAGGAGTTGTACCTTCACTTTTGGCAGCTATCATTTTAGGAGCTACAAAAACGGAAGCGTCTCTGGCACTTCTTATACCTGTTTCATTACGGGCAAGTCTATCTCTTTGAGCAGCTTTTCTTTTCAGAACTTTTTTAGCATCTTTTTTACGTTTCTTAAATTCATCTCTTTGAGGTCTCGATAAGCGTCCTGCTTGTATAATAAGCTGAGTTCTTATATCCTTAGGGATGTCAAATATCTGATTGGTATCTCCATTTAATGTATCTAAAATAGATATACATTGATCAATCTGCTCTTTAGTCAATTTGACTTTGTCTTCGTTAATTTCCATCGGTTTAATTTGTGTAGAGGGTGTTTTAGCCAAAACAATTTAGTGTCTGGCATATTTCCCTCTATCGGTAAAGTCTTACTATATCACTTTGCTAGTGTTTTATTTTGATTACACTATGCAATAATACAGTTAGGTTGTTTGTATATAGTTAATTACCTTTGGTATTGTGCCTTTAGTAATATTTGACAAAATAAGTGAAAACTATTGGATATTGCAAATTTGAAGATTGTTTAAATTAATTAGATAGATTAATGGAGTGTCTCAGGCTATTATATCATAAAATTATTATTAAAACTGCTATTGTTTTTATGAAGTATTCTCACTAATAATATAGTTTTATTATATAATCTTTAAGTTATTTATGTAATGTTTAGATATTTATTAAATAAGTAATACT
>JABSPL010000211.1 GCA_013215105.1 Flavobacteriaceae bacterium | reverse complement strand
AATGCTTTCTGAAGATTGAATTTACTCTTAATAATATTTTTAGAATAAAATATTACGTAAGGAGATATAATATTTGGAATTATGCCGAAATCTAAAATTTAGATAAGTTAATTCTGTTAGTTTCTCAGCAAACCCTATTTAGCATATGGAGTCAATTAGATTATTCTGAAGAATATACTAAAATACCCCTATAATATGGGGGTATTTGAGTATAGATGAAGTTGCCTTGTCGTAAGGAGAACTATATACTTTTGTTACTAATAGATAAGGTAAAGCTAAATAAGAGGTATTGAAATACATTCCTAAAATATTTTAAAATGGAGAAACGCCGAAACAACTTAAGTTTGTAAAGTAATTTAAATAATTAAAAAAGATATCTAAAATCTCTTTTATTCAGTACAATCTTCTACATATATCCAGACTAGAGTAATATTACTGCCAGGTTCTTCTTCTTTTATCCACCAACGATTTTTCCATATCTTACCATTATGGTAAACTTTAATATCTAACACCTCATATTTTTCGCTTGCACTCCATTCAGGAATTCCACAATGCAAGGTTCCACCTCCACCAGATACTTCAGCTCCTCCACTATAGGGGTCTGGAGAAGCAGTGTCAGCCAGTATTATTGCATCTGCCTTAGTAGTACCTCTTAATATTTCATAAGAAAGTTTCATGAAACCTAGACCTGTATTATTGCTAACAGATCTGTCTTCAGCTAATAATTCCCATAACATTATACCATCATTCTTTCCAGTTCTATTCTGAGCTCCTCCTTTATATATATATTCTGCCAAATCGGCTACATTTTCATTGTTAAAGTAATAATGTGGTCCGTAAGGTTCTTCAGCAACATGAACCCCTGCCACAACTACAAATCCGTATGTGTTTGCGTAATAAGAAAAACTGTCGTACATCACTTTCCTGTCCGAAGAGCCCCCTACATTATAACCTTGATACGCCACAATATCTATCATATCGCCTACAGCCTCCATGACCGGTATAAAATGACCTGAAGCAGTAAAGCCAAACAAAGTAGCTGGATATGCAGGTGTTGTCTCTGCAGAAGCATACATATCTCCTAATGTTTGTCCATAAGCATTGTTGTATGGTGAACTTGGGTCATCGACACCTGACGGTATTGGACCTACTCCTCCTAATGCACCAACTCCCGAAGGAGCACAGGCTATCAGATACTCTCCTCTAGGCATTATTGCTCTTGATTTTGTTACAAATTCTATAAATTTATCTATATGAAATTGCTGACTCAAAATATGTATTTGTTTGTCTGGCTCATAATCCCAATCGATACCTGCTATCTCAAAATCATCTACAAAATCTTTTATTTCATTGTATCTAATATCGAAAGGAGCTGCGTTCGGATTGTCTTCAGTTGCGCCATTCCAATAGTTTTCACCTCCTACTGACAATATAACTCTTATGCCTTTATTATTTAAGGCCCTAATAGATTCGTGAAGTTGACCACCAGTCTGAGATTGGATGCCTGTGCCTGACAGATCGTAAGATCCTTTTGTGTACCTCATATTAGGTAAAGCAAATGATAAAAATATAGTATTTACATAACTAGGAACTTCTCTTAGTTTAGAATTTTTACCTGGGTTTGCCCAATCATCATTCCAGCTAGGGTAATAAGCAAGAGTAATAGGTTCTGTTATTGAAACAGATCTAGCAGGAGATGCTTCAACTCTTTTAATAGTCAGGTTATATGTGTTTATAGTGTTTCCATCTGAAGAAGTAACTTCTATAGGTATGGCTGTATTATCTGCATAGTCAGTACCCAAGGTAGCACCATTTACAGGGTCAACAGTAGCTCCAGCAGAAAGAGTAAATATGTATTTGTAATTACTTATATCTACACCTTCTGTTATGTCTAGAGATACCCCTGTAGTGCTCCCTGTAGTAGTCACATCTGTTTCGAAGAATTTATTAGCATCGGTATTGTCTTCTATTCTTATTTTGGTTATTTCAGCGGTATTAGTTCTATTCACGGTTAATATATAGTTTCTCTCACTATTAGATTCTGATTTTACGGTTATTGTAGCTTTGTTGTTCACTAATACTATATCAGAATCATTAATAGGAGATACTCTAGCGTTGTCAGAAAAAACCATTACATATTTATAGTCCTCTAAATTTATATTAGATGGTATGTCTATAGCTATAGTGTTGCTTCCAGAGACATTTGCATCTGAATTTACAACTCCAATATATGAGTTATTGGCGTTAATTTTATTTACAAAACTGAAATTAATTAATATATTTTCGGTAGAAGACTCATTGATATTGCCTTTAAGAACTGTTAAACTATAAATATACCCATAGTTTCCGTTTGAAGAAACAGCTTTGAATGTGTTTGGAATATTATTGAGAAATACTATAGTACTAAAATCCGTTATCTCAGATCCATCAACTCCGTCAATTACTTGGTATATTTTGGTGCTATTTCCAAGTTTCACCATTATTCCTTTCAAAGGAAAAGAGGTCTCATTAGGGACAACTAATGTTAATACTCTTACTTCTGTAGAAATAAGAGTATTGTGTTCTATATTTATTATTTCAGGCTTATGTATGTGAGAGTCTCCAAAGAAAAACTCTTGAGAATAACTATTGCTGTTTATTATTATTATAAGGAATAACAATATAATTTTTTTCATAATATCATTTTTAAAATTTATACAAATATATTAAAAATAATCATAAATTAATGTATTTACTTGATTATAAACAATATATAATTTATTGACTTAGGATGAAAGCATGTTCATAAATGGTATTGTTTTACTCTCATTTATGTTTTTGGTATTGTCATTACTGTGCTTACTCACATTAGGAATAGGTTTCTTTTGGCTGTTTTCTTATATGAAAGTGATATTAGCTAAGTTTTACGATGACATAAAAGACGGGAATATAATAATAGAAGAAAATTACCAACAATAAACTATAGAGATGAAACATGACTAGTACTATTAATACAGTACTAGTCATATTTTAATGGTTTTACAAAGTTTAAAAATAGAGACTCAAAGTAAAAATATCGATTAAACAATGCTTATTGTAGATGGTTTGTGTAGAGAAAAGATTAGATATAGGATGTTTTAAATCTAATCTTTTAAAAAACGTCATAAAATAACTTAAAATTCACCTGTTTCGTCTGAAAAAATCTCATGTAGTTTGGTAGAAGGATGCATAGAGTCCCACCACATGAAGGTGTTTGTATCTCCAAGATTTGTGTTTCCATTTTCATCAACAACTGTAGATACAGCATCTATAAAGCCATATTCACTAGGGTTATTTACAACATCTCTCATTACTTGGTCAAAAGGAACTTTATAAAAAGTAACATGTGAGTATTGACCTTTGAGTGTTGTTATAGCACCGTATAATTCTGTATTAAAATAATCTATATCGTTTT
Source organism: Flavobacteriaceae bacterium (assembly GCA_013215105.1). Classification (GTDB taxonomy): domain Bacteria; phylum Bacteroidota; class Bacteroidia; order Flavobacteriales; family Flavobacteriaceae; genus DT-33. Next base: position 9,415 of record JABSPL010000211.1, on the reverse strand, counting down.
TTAGTTCCAATATTTTGGAAGGATTAAAGCTACTTTTTACTTCAGGTAATAAATCTAGAGCTACCATGTCTCCAAAGATAATATCCTCGAACCCCATATTTATAGCATCCCTAATGATGTCTGTCATTTCTAAGATTAAAGTACTCATAAAATCTTCATCAACATCTGCTTCAAGTGAATTTTCATATTTCATTATTATGTCATTACCAAACGAGCTAATAGAAAAACGGTCAATTTCTAAAGTATTACCTCCTCCCGAAATTATATAAGTTTTCATTTCCTCAAATTGCTCACGTGCATCTTTTGGCCTATATAAGTCAAATTCGCCTTCTTGAGTATTTATTATCTGTGCCCCAGCTCTGGCAAAATTCGTTGGTGATTGAAAATCGTTCTCAGGACTTGAATAACTACTGATAGGAGAAGCCCAACCCAAATCATCAGCAAGATACTCTAGCCATATTTTCCCGTTTGTCTTTGTTACATCTCCGTTGCTAGGGTCCGAATTCGATGGATTACTAGTACCGTTAGATGTGTAACTCGCACCTATAGAATAAGTAAAAGGCTTTGAGTTATTTTCAATATTTGTCTCGTTCTCTTCACATGATGAGGCGAAAACAAGCAATATTAGAATAATAATCGTGTTTTTTTTTAATATTTGTGTTATCATTATATTTTTTTGTAAATTACATTATTAGTCAAATAAAGTGATAATAGTTGTAATTGTCAAAATTTTATAGATGAAAAAAAGTATTAATATTTTGTCGTGAATGAAAATAGATGTTTATAATGTTTTCTATATATAATATTATTCTCTTTTTAATTGTAACATTCTAGCATAAACCTAGTCCTTTATGTGGAAATTAAAATCACACAAACAAACATGAAATCAAAATTAATAACACTATTACTATTATCAATATTTTTAAAATCTTGTACTACTGTACAAAAAACAAATTATTCTGAATTCAATAATGCTTATACTAATTTTATAGAGTTGGCTACATCCGAATTTGGAGCAGAATACGGAATGGCTATAGCTGTTGTAAAAGATGACCGTATAATATTCGAGAGATATCAAGGTATGGCAGATGTAGATAAAAATATTAAAGTGAGTGAAAATACTCTTTTTTATATGGCTTCGGTTACCAAATCGTTTACAGCAATGGCAGCTCTTATTCTTAAAGAAGAAGGAAAACTAGACTTCGATAAATCATTAGCAGATTTCTTTCCTGAAATTGATTTTGCTCCGGAACTTAAAGCCGATAAAATTACCATCGAACACTTAATCGTACATACTTCTGGAATAGAAAATAATGCTATAGCAGACTTAAAATCATATTCGGGTTCTTATACTAACGAAAATCTACCAATATTGCTGGAGAAATTTACTGAGGTAAATACCAACGCTCCTTTTGGTGAATTCGAATATACCAATATAGGATACAATATATTGGCAATGATTATGGAAAAAGAATTGGGTACTGACTGGAAAACACTTGTCGAGCAGAAAATATTACAACCTTTGGCTATGAACCAGACTAGTACTCGTATGTCTACAGCTATAGAGCAAGGATGGGAAATAGCAAGACCACATACTCAAAACAATAAAGAACATAAGTTGGTTCGACTATCTCTGGAGAAAAAAGATAATACTATGCATGCTGCAGGTGGTATTATATCTACAGCTAGAGACATGGTAAAGTGGATGAGAATGGAACTAAATAAAGGTGAAATCGACGGAAAACAAATATTTGATAGAAATTTGGTGGAAAAAACCCAGATGAATATCGTTAAACAGGAAAGAACTTGGGGTGACCTTAAAAGATTTGCTTATGGCTACGGATGGAATATTGCAACTAGTCCTTTGGGAGATACTATAATTCATCATCATGGAAGTTTTAGCGGTCAACATCCTCAGTTCTCTTTTAATCGTGATGCAGGACTAGGTATTGTTGTTATGGCTAATGAAGGAGAAATGAGCTACCAAATTAATAACCTGATGAGTGCTTATGTATTTGATTATTTTTCTGGGAGAAAAGATATAGATGCTTATTATAGAGGGAAACTCAAAGAATATCATGAATATTATGTTAAAGCAACTAAATCGGGAAATGAATATATAACTGAGGTAATAAGCAAAAGAGCATGGAGACTAGAGCTTCCTTTTTCTTCTTACGTAGGAGTCTATAAAAGTGACTTATATGGAGATATAATAGTAGAGCAAGCAGGAGACAGTGAACTACTAGTTACAATTGGTAACCTTAATTTTGATGTGGCAACAGCTCACAGAACTAATGCCATAAGAGTTAAAGTGGATAAAATGGGAGGATCTATTATACAATTTACTCTTAATAAAGATAAAGTGGATACAGCTATATGGAAAGGATTAGTGTTTACTAAAGAAAACTATTAGTATATATAAAAGGGATTATTTCTCTATAACTAGAATCGCTTCCTCCACCGTTGTTTCTTATATCAATTATTAGACTTTTGGTACTTGTAATAAGTTTTTTGTTAGCTAATAAAACACTATCTATTGCTTTTTTGTACGATGAAGAAAAAGAAGGTATCCTCAAAACGATTGTATTATCACCTATTTTGTCAAGGTAAGGTTGAGTTGCATTAATAGATTTAAGATAAGTTTCGAATGCTTTTTTAGGTTTAGTTTCAGGGTAAATACGTTTTAGGTTTATAAAACCCATCTCTATGTATGCGTTACCAATCTTATCTACATTATCAAATTCTCTTGGAGAATGATCTTCCATATAGTATACAGCACTATTATCCGTAGCGTTTATTTTGAATTTAACCTCTCCCTCTCTCCAGCTGGTATTTTCAGACTCCATTATATAACCTATATAATTGCTTTCGATTTTCTTTACTCCTATCACATAACCTCCCGATTGCCATATTCCTTCGTAATCTAATGCCTTCTTTTTATCAAGATATTTTTTAAACTTATTTTCTTTTATCAGAACTCCTTTTTCCTTTTTACCTTTTTTAGCTTCTATATTATTCTTAGGAGTATTGTTTGCTATTTTATTTGCCTTATCAGTTTTTCTTATAGAAATATGTCCTGACCTAAAGAAAGCTTGCCATGATTGTATTACTCTAATGCAATCATCACTGTTTTTAGCTTTTTTTATTTTTTCTAAAGTCACCTCGTTAAGCTTATCATAAGCATCCTTCCCTTTTATTCCTATAACGTATGCAAATCCAGCATCGTTCTTTTCGAAAGTTTCTTTTACCCAGTTAAAGACATCTTCGTATTCGTGGTTTTTTTCTTGTGAATATCCTAATACTGAAACTACAAATATAAATATTATTAGTATTACCTGCTTATTCATGTCTTTATATTGTTTATTGGTTTTTATTAATAATCTATACTAAACAAACGCATATATAAGTTAAAAGTTACATATGTAATGTGTTTTTAATTTTAATACTCTGGTTTACTCACTTATAAATGCAAATATTCATTTAGACATTCAACATAATTTAAGTTTACTCGTTATTTTGCAAGGTTCTACTTGTTTTTTTACAAGCTATAGTAACTTCCCTTTTCAAAGAGACTAGGCTAGTTTAACCTAAAACACACGTAAACACATGATTTAAAATTATTTGCATGATATTTAGTAAATATTTTAAATAAATCAACTATCTTAGCACTAGCTATTTAATAAAATAAACAATAAATTATGAAAATTAAAAAATTGCTGCTACTTGTAGGGCTAATTAGTATTTCTGTGTTTTCGCAGAAGAAAGAAAAATCTAACGAGGTATTTATAAGTAGAGAAGGGATTAATGAAGTCGTAAATTTAATACCTAACTTAAACAAGATAGAAATATACAATAAAGCTGTAGAATGGGTAAAGTTATACTATACCTCTTCCTCAGATGGACTAACTGAATCTGGCATAAGAGATGAAATAATAGACAAATACATAGAAGGAGAAAAGATAATAATATCAAAAAACAATTTAATCCTAAATAGAAAAAGAGCGAATAGAGCATTATTTACAGACTATCTAAAAATGAACTATACTTTATATCTTAACTTTAAGGATGGTAAATATAAATTTACTTTAATAGCTAAAAAAATATGGAGTTACAATAGTACCACAGGAGAAAGCAGTCATTCGTTCAACTATCTTTACACTAAAAAGGGTAAGCCTAACTTTATGATGAAGAAATCTTTAATTGAAGCTAATCAAACTTTAAACAATATAAACTTATCTTTACTTAAGTATATCTCAAAAGAAAAAACGAAAGAAGGCTGGTAGGTAAGTATAGTAGCAACGGCAGCCTACCAAAGCAGAAAGAAAGATATCTCAGGAAGTACAGACGACTTCTTATTTTTCTACACCAAAAACGAAGCTGGAGTCAAAAAATCTCTAGTACAGATAGATAAAAACACTGGGAAAGAAGTTGCTAGTTACAGTTTTGACGTAGGTGACGTGCCTATCTACAAAATAGATGATTCTGAACATAAAATATACCTAGCAGACAAGAAGCAGATAAAGGTATTTACATATTAACCTATATATCATTTAATTAAAAAAGTGTTTTACATTGTTATGTAAAACACTTTTTTAATTAAACTGCAAGTATCAAACCTCTATACTTGTCATTATATATTTAACCTCATCTCTAATTAGCTCTATACATTTCACATATTCTTCCATAGACTTTTCTGTACCATCGAACGCTTTAGGATCATCGTACGGCAAGTATATTCTATGTTTAGCTCCTTTTATTATGGGGCAATCATAGTCAGCACTAGAGCAAACTACTATAGCTATAAAGTCCTCACTCGGGTTACTTATATCATTATATTCTTTAGAAAAGAAAGTTTTAGATTCTAGGTTATTGAATTTATACAGAGGATTATCTCCATTCTTTACTATCTCGTTTCTGATACCTATACTATTAAAAGCCTCCAAAACATTATCGGCTAGTTTAGTCGCTACCGTACCTCCAGAATACGTATTTATATTACGTCCTTCAGAAAGACTAGCCAACCAATATTCCATTATTTGGCTTCTACGTGAGTTATGCGTACAGATAACAGTTATATCTACAGAATTATTTAACTTTAATTCTGTACTAATAACAGCAGCTAGACTATCTAGTAATTGTTTTCTTTGTTCTTTCATATTATTCACCAGTTATAGCCTCGGCTATAGCGTCCCATAGATATATTCGTTTCAACAATGATTGTTTTGCTACATCTAGCACACCTTCCCATTTATCCGAATCGTCACCACATAGCTCCGATATCATTTTTAACGACAACGGCCCATGCTCGTCACCGTCTAACTCTATATGTCTCTTTAGGTAATACGACAGTTTACTATATCGTTTATTTTCCGAATCGGACTTATTTAATATCTCTACAAACATATCGGGTATAACGTCTTCCCTACCGAAGGTAAAAGCAGAAGCTATAAGATGAACTTGATTCGTGTCTATTACTTCAAAAGAATACAAGACAAATTCCTCGACCCTCTCATCGATAACTAACTTATCTAAAGCAGAAACCAAACTATCACCTTTACTTATATCATTTACCAAACTACGTATATAATTAGTATCTGCACCTATTTGCTCCATGGCATCTATATACATTTCGTAATGACTCATAGGCTCTCCTAGCTCATTTACATCGCTTTCTTCGGCATGGACTATTTCGTTTATAAAGCGAGCTAATATAGGGCTCTTGCTAGGAGTCCAAGGCACACTAGTATTAGTTAACCTCACCTGAATAGCTTTTAATAGCGACATAAAATCCCAAACAGCAAAACAATGCATCTCCATGAATATTTCTATATCGTCTATAGTTTCAAGACTATCGTATAATCTGTGGTTTGTTAAAGCCTTCCTAAAACCTGATAATTCCTTTTCTATATGTTCTAATCTATCCATTATATCTAATTGTTACTATAATATTTCTTCTTGAGCCAAAAACTAACCCTCACCAACAGCAATAAAGCGGGGACTTCTATTAGCGGACCTATAACTCCAACCATAGCCTGACTACTATTTACTCCATATATTGCTATTGATATGGCTATTGCTAGCTCGAAGTTATTCCCTGTAGCCGTAAAAGATATCGCTACGTTCTTGTCGTAACTTATATTATTTCTTTTGTTTACATAAAAACTAATTACATACATTACAATAAAATATATAGCCAGAGGAATAGATATCAGTAAAACATCCATCGGTAGTTTAAGTATCATATCTCCTTTCATACTAAACATAATAATTATAGTAAGTAGCAATGCTATAAGACTTATAGGCGATATTACTGGTAAAAGCTTATCGTTATACCATTGCTCCGATTTGTATTTGACTGAAATATACCTAGTCATAAAACCTAAAACCAATGGAATACCAAGATATATAAGTACCGTTTTGACTATATCAGTAAAAGGAATGCTTATAAATTCAACATCTACACCAACTAACGGCATCATAACACCTATAAAAAACCATGCATAAACACCATAAAAAGCTATTTGAAACAATGTATTAAGAGCTACCAAACCTGCGGCATACTCTCTATTTCCTTCTGCCAGATCGTTCCAAACTATAACCATAGCTATACACCTAGCTACACCTATAAGTATAATACCAACCATATATTCGGGGTAATTTCTAAGGAATATATAAGCCAATGCAAACATCAATATAGGACCTACCACCCAGTTAAGTAAAGCCGATATTTTCATTATTTTCACGTCCTTAAACACATCTTTTAGCAAGCTATAGTTAACTTTGGCAAGTGGAGGATACATCATAAGTATAAGACCAGCCGCCAACGGATAGTTAGTAGTATCACTTCCCATTTCAGATATATAGGTAGATAAATTAGGGTTATAATAACCCAAACCCAAGCCCAAAACCATAGCCGCGACTATAAGTAGAGTTAGGTTGTTATTGATAATAGATAGTTTTTTCATATATATTTGTTGATGTTTATAGTTTGCAAATCTACAGTTTTTTTATAATTATTATAAACCTAATATGTTATATGAAGTTTATCTGTTTGTTATGAACCTATTAATATTACTACCCTCATATAGTATCTAAAACAGACACAAACTATCATCGCTTTTAATTATTATTTTATAGCATCACCTCTTCACAACTAACAAAGTAGAAACAATCAATAAGACCATTTCTGCTTTTTATTTTTACTTTGCATGCTATTAATAGGTGTAATTAATAGATATATTTAGACTAGTCATTACAATCCTCTCCCCATTTAGTAATCGGACTACTTGAAAGAGCTGATTTATAATCGAAGTTATCAGACTCACTAGCTATATTAGCAACAATCAATCTCTTAGGTAGGTGTAATGTTAAATGAATATATAAACCCAAAAAGCCCCTATAAATAGAGGCTTTGGTTAAATTTAAATAATAATTAGCTAGCTAATTACTGCCCATTATCATTACCAACTCCTACCAATGTAGGGCGATTAGCACCTGGTTTTATTTCCCATATATTGTTATTGTTTGCATCTTTCAATTGCAACCAGTCGTGTATTATACCTGAACCTAAGTCAGACATAGTGTTTAAGTCGGTTCCTACAACACTACTTGCATAAGGATTAGTTACTATTAAACCTGTCTTTACATATACATTAGTATGAGTCCCATTCATATTAAACCCAATAAACCTTCCTACAATATTACTACTTATAACACTAGTTCCAAAATAGATACAGCTAGATACTGGCTGAGAGAAATTAAACCCCATAAAGCCTCCTGCATATTTTCCACTAATATCTCCTAAGGCATACGAATTAGATACTAATGATATACCATTAACTCCTATAAATCCTCCTGTATCACTTGCCCCTGTAACATCAGATAAAGAGTATGAATTAGATATTGTCGGGCCAGAATTACTTCCTATTAAGCCTCCTGTACCATTACCAGCTTGTCCAACAACGGTTCCTGAAGTGTATGACCTATATACCGATCCTCTATTATCTCCTACTAAGCCCCCTACATTAAGTCCTAGACCAGTGATGTTTCCTGAGTAATAAGAGTTAGATATTGTTGAATAACTTAGACCTATAAGACCTGCGGTATTGGCTCCTCCTGTAATATTAGAGTTGACAATACCTGTGTTTTTTATGGTAGACGATGCATTTGCATATCCAAATAAACCATTATTGTAATCACTAGGTCTGTTGATTAGAAGATTAGATATAACCTTTGAGTTCCCATCAAAACTACCTGTAAATACATTAGCTCCACCACTTCCTATAGGAGTAAACCCAGTACCTGTTGTGAAAGTAGTTTTAACACTACTAACTCTATAACTAGCATCAGAAGTAAAGTCTAAATCGTTCATTAGCACGTAATTTGCAGACAAGTTACTATTCATACCTTGCAAATCTTCTACAGACCATAGTCCTATATAAGATCCATTAACATCTAAAACCCATTCTCCACCTGTTAATGCAACTTTAGAACCAGCAGCAGGTATAGATGGTTCTGCTATAGTAACAGTAAGTGAATATGTTGTTTTAGTAGTTCCATCTTGAGCAGTTACTAATATGCTTTGATTAAAGCTCATCACTGAACCAGATACTGGATTAGAGCTAGCACCTACAGATAAGCTGAAATCAGGAGTTATAGATGTAATAGTAGTTCCCTCAGGAAGAGTTACTGTTATATTAGTACCATCAGTATCAACTATCTCTCCACTAATGTTAGAAGTGAAACTAGATAAACCTGAACCTGTATATTTAGTTACTGTAAAAATAACTGTATATAATGCAAAAGTATCATCTTGTGCAAATACCTGTATAATACCATTATTTTGTACAGATAGAGGTGCTAATGGGTCCAACCAAGCCATTGTAGATATATCGAAACTAGGTGTTATAAGAGTATCTGTATTCCCAGCAGGAAGAGTCACTCTTATAGTTGTACCGTCGATAACAACACTTGACCCAACAACGTTGGCATTGAAATTAGTTAAAGCATTACCAGTATATAGAGTTACTGTAATATTAACTGTATATATTGCAGTACCTCCGTTTTGTGCAGTCACTACTATTTCATTACCATCTACTATATCTGAACCAGATGCATGGTTAGCACTAGCTCCTACTGATAAACTGAAATCAGGCGCTATAGTAGTACTACTTCCGGCAGGAAGAGTTACATTTATATCTAAACCATCAATAACAGAAGCTGACCCAGTAACGTTGGCATCGAAACCAGATAAAGCTTTACCAGTATACTTAGTTATATTAGGGTCTGCTGAAAAAGTATTTATTTAACTAATACTTAGTTAAATAAATACATAAAACACTTATTTGTATATGGTCAAATGCAGGTTTATTGCTATATTACAGCAAATAACCATGCATTATGATAAATTATACTT
>JABSPL010000210.1 GCA_013215105.1 Flavobacteriaceae bacterium | reverse complement strand
TTTCAACTGATTTGTTAAATTGTGATATAACATATAAATCAGAAAAAAATAAGATAATTTACAAACAAATTATAGAACTTAATTTTCTAGAATTAAATATAGAAGAACAGAAAAAGATTAATAATCAGATCGAGAAAATAGAAAAAAAATATAAAGAAATAATTGTATTAAAAACAAAATCCGATGAGAAATAAGTATCTATTATTAGTAGTGTTATTATTCAATATCCATATTGGGGTTTCACAAAAGATACCTTTTTTTAAAAATTATGATTGGGACGAAGATCCAAATTATAAAATAGGAAAAAACAATAATGATGAAAGTGTTATATCTATCAAGCACAAGGTTGTTACTGAGTTCTGTTTCGAAGAAAAAACTTTTACAGAGTACTTCTTGGAGCATAAAATATTATGGCTAAACTCAGATAAAAAAATAGAAACTTATAACAAGATATACCTTCCATATTTGCCGGATTCTAATTTCGAGGTGAATAAAGCTAGAGTAATTACAAAAGAAGGGGAAATCATCAACTTAGATAAATCAAAAATATTAACATCAAATAACGAAGAAACAGGAGAAAAACACAAGTATTTTGCCTTTGAAGGAATTAGTAAAGGGAGCTTTATAGAGTATATGTATGTAGTAAAGAGGGATCCATACTATAGGGGGCGGAAAATAAATTTACAAGCATCTTATAATAAAAATATAGTAGAATTTGATTTGTTCTCCCCAAAGCACATGGTGTTCGAATTTAAAAGTTATAACAATATACCTCCGATAGTTAGAGATACAATCACAAAAGAAAAGCACCATTGGAAACTTAGACTTAATGATATATCTAAAATTGAGAAAGAAGATGATTCCGCTTATGGTGCTTCCAAAGGATTTATAGTCTACAAATTAGATAAGAACATAGCTTCTAATATTTATGATATATCGTCATATAGTAAAGTATCTCAGAATATATATAATTTCTATTACCCTGAATACAATAAGAAAATAAGAGTGTTGATAAATAAACTTATATCTAAATTGAAATTTGATAATGATATGAAAGAAGAAGATATTGTTAGAAAATTAGACTTTTTTATTAAAACAGATATCTTTATTTCCAAATCTAATGATAAGAATTTAAAAGACTTAAATCAAATTTTGTCCAAAAAAATAGCTAATAAAGTAGGAGCTTTAAAACTATATATATCATTACTAAGAACTTTGGAAATAAAACATGAATTAGTAATAACTAGTGATAGGAGAAATACAAAGTTTGATAGAGAATTTGAGGCAAGCAATTTTCTTAATGATTTTCTTATATATTTCCCAAAGACAAAATTATATCTATCTCCTAACGATTTGAGTACCAGATTTGGCTTCCCCACAGCTTACAATACAGATAATTACGGACTGTTTATTAAAGAAGTTAAAATAGGTGATTTTAAATCTGCCATTGGGGAAATAAAATACATTAAACCTGTGAAATCGGATAAAACGTTTGATGTAATGTTAATAAATGTAGAATTTAATAAAGATGACTTATCCGAAAACATAATACACCTAGATAGATCTCTAAATGGATATCATGCTATGATAATTCAACCTTTAATTCACCTTATAAAAGGAGATAAAAGGAAAATGCTAATTGATGGCTTAGCAAAAACTATAAGCGATGAAATAGATATAAATAGCAGAAAACTAATTAATGATAAACCTGAATTGTTTGGAGTTAAACCTTTACAGTTTATTGTTGATTTTACCTCTGAAGCTTTTGTTGAAAAAGCTGGAAGAAAATACCTGTTTAATATAGGTAAATTAATCGGCACCCAAACTCAACTATATCAGGAAAAAGAAAGAATACTGACTCTAGAAGAGCAATTTCAAAGAAGCTATTATAGAACTATTAATGTAAAAATACCTAAAGGGTATAAAATAACTAATCTTAATGATATAAATATAAATAATTCTTATTCAAAAAATGGAAAAGAACTATTCTCATTCAAATCATCTTTTGAATTATTAGGAGATACATTGAAGGTCACAGTCAATGAGCATTATAATCAAAACATTATAGATACATACCTGTACCAAGAGTATAGAAAAGTTATAAATAGTGCTGCAGACTTTAATAAGATAATTCTTTTGATTGAACCAAATTAGATATATTAACACCTACTAAATCCCTAATATTACCTTTATAAATAGGGTTATACCAGTTGAATCTCCATCTGTCATATATAAATAGTTTCTTTCCTCCTTTATCTGCGTTAAAAAACAGAACCATAGCGATGCTATGCTTAGATTTTTTGCCTTGCTAAAGAAAAAAATAATTCTATTTCTTTTATTACATTTAGAAATACAATTGGTATTATTTTTGTCAAAAGTAAATACTTTGACTTGATTGGCTTTTACAAAAATCAGTTTATAAAATATTTCACTTTATCAATACCCACTTTATCTTTTTTATTGATCTTATAGTTGTGTTTGGTGAATTTTTTGAAGTTAGGTGTCACTATCGTTTTGTCACCTCCATTAATACTAATTTGAGCAGGTATATCGAAACTATCAACCACAACCATTACCATAACAACAACCATCGCCAATTGATGATAAAAATAAATTTAGGCCATCAATATCCCCGAAACCAAATTCGATATCAACGATTATTCGTTCATACAAATCGGAGGTGACCAAACACGCAAACCTATTAGGGTACGATTTAACATGGTAAACTAGGTTTTATAGACATATTATTAGAAATGATAATTCATTTGAAAACATAACCAACTATATAATTAACAATCCTCAAAAATGGAAAGACGATAAATTTTATGAAAAATAAATATATTTTTTGATATTGAATGATAAAGATAGAAATAGTGATGGTGATGGTGTAAAGACGTTGCATGAAACGTCTCTAGGTATTACACACACCCTCTCCTTTCATCACCCAATACAGTCCGTTGGTCAAATAAAATAGCCCACAACACTCTTGTTATCTAAATTCGCATTATCAACAAAAACATGATAATTATGAGTTTACTAAAAATAGAGAATATAACTAAAACATATGGTGGTGGCGTAAATGCGTTATCGGGTATCAATCTGGAGATAAACAATGGGATGTTTGGATTACTTGGCCCTAACGGAGCGGGAAAATCGTCTTTGATGCGAACACTGGCTACATTGCAAGAGCCTACATCGGGGAAAATAACATTTAACGATGTAGATATAATTAACAATCCTCAAGAAATGAGAAATAATTTGGGGTATTTACCTCAAGAATTTGGTGTGTATCCAAAAATTTCTGCCTATGAATTGTTAGACCATATTGCTGTACTAAAAGGAATACAAAATAAAAAGGAACGTAAAAACCAAGTGATTGCTCTATTACAACAAACAAACTTGTATCAACACCGAAAAAAACATGTGAGCACATTTTCTGGAGGAATGCGTCAACGTTTTGGCATCGCTCAAGCACTTTTAGGTGACCCAAAATTAATTATTGTGGATGAACCTACTGCAGGTTTAGACCCTGAAGAGAGAAACCGTTTTCATAATTTATTAAGTGAAATTGGAGAACATGTTATTGTACTTCTATCTACTCATATTGTAGAAGATGTAAGAGATTTATGCTCCAACATGGCAATTATGGGGGAAGGACAGATAATTTCACATGGAATACCTTCTGAATTAATTCAACAATTGGAAGGACAAATATGGAAAAGAACGATTAAAAAAGAAGCCTTGGCATCTTTTAAAACGGCTTTTAATGTGCTTTCCACACAGTTACATTCAGGTGAAATTCGGTTACATGTTCTTTCTGAAACGAAACCAGAATCTGGATTCGAATTAATTAATCCCGATTTAGAAGATGTCTATTTTTCAACCTTAACAACCAAAAACTAAGAGTATTATGCTATTTTTTAAATTACTTCAATTTGAATGGAAATACCATTCTAAACAAAGGTCTTTCATCGTTTTTTTAGTGCTATTCATTTTGTATGGCATACTAGCAATTACTTCCGAATTTCAATTTCTTGAAATTAGCACCATGTATAATGATGCTTTTAATCTAAATTTATTATCTGGTTTAATTAGCCTAGGCGTGCTATTTCCGTGTATGTTTTTCAGTATTAATGGACTGCTTCGAGATCAAAATTATAAATCAGAAGAAATAATATTTAGTACAGGACTTACAAAAAGCACGTTTTTTATAAGTCGATTTTTAGCAATTTTTAGCGGCACTTTATTAGTATGCAGTCTTGCCATTTTTGGTGTTTTTATTGGAACTACTTTAAGTAATTCCAATCCAGAAACCATACATGTATTCAACTTTTTACATTATTTATGGCCTTGGTTAACATTCATTTTACCCAATGCTTTTATACTAAGTGCTCTCTTGTTTTCAGCGACATTATTAAGCAGAAATGTCTTAATAACTTATAGTGCTGCAGTTCTAATTATTGGTTTGCATTGGTTTTCTGCATTTTCTATTAATTCACCTTTATTGGGAGGTAGTTCTTTATCATCACCAGAGATTGTTTCTCAAATTTCTCTAACAGATATATTTGGCTTAGCATCATTTTTTGAACAGACACAATTTTTAACTCCCATTGAGAAAAATGAGTATTTGATATCTTTTTCTGGGCATTTTCTTTGGAATAGAATACTTTGGATTGCTATCGGAAGCATGGCACTCTTTATAACCTATAAATTATTTTCTTTTAGGAAGATAAATAGTAGCTCTAAAAAGTCTGTTTTAAATAAAAAAGAAGTTGCAAATTTACACGTATTTGTACCGGTAAAAACAAATGCAAATACTTTTAGAATGAAGATTTTTACTTTTTGGTCACTCATTAAAGTAGATTTTAAAAGCACTCTAAAAAGTGTTCCATTTTTAGCACTCATAATTATCTGGATTGCAATGCTTGGTTTTTCTTTTAATTATGCAACAAGTGGAATAGAGGTTTATGGAAGTCGATATCCAACTACAGATTTGTTTTTAGGTTTGATTATAGAACTATTACCCCTTTTTGGATTGCTATTGGTTGTGTTTTATAGTGGTGAATTGGTTTGGAAAACACGAAGTCATAAATTTGCTGAAATTATAGATGTTACACCAGTACAAAATGCCGTGTTTTTTGGTTCAAAATTGGTTGTGCTTATCTTAATTCCGATGGTTTTAATACTTGTTGCTATTTTAACAGGTATCGCATTCCAACTCATCCATGGTTATTTCGAGTTTAATATTCCCTTGTATCTAAGTACATTTTATTATGGAGGAATTCAATTGATGCTATATGCCATTTTTTGCTTGTTTGTTCAATCTATGGTTTCAAATAAATACTTAGGAATGGTAATTTGTGCTGCTGTAATCTTTCTATTTGGTCCCTTAAGTGATAGTATTGGTTTAGAGCATCCACTGCTACTTTTTAATAATGTACCAAGTATGGCACGTGCATATTCCGATTTTACTGGCTATGGACATTACATTTCAATATTTAATTGGATGGCCTTGTATTGGATAATATTTTCAGGAATATTGGTTCTATTAAGCTATAAATTTTGGAAAAGAGGAATTGATACACGTTTTAAAGTGAAAACAAACTGGAGCTTTAAGGAAAAAATATCGATGGGTAGTTTGCTTCTCATATTTGGTTGTGTTGGTGGATTTATTTTTTACAATACAACGATCGTAAATGAATATATAACCGCAGACGAAGTGTATGATTTTAATGAAAATTATGAACGTAAATATAAAAAATATGATACTTTAACCGTTCCGAAGTTAGTTTACGTATCTACAAAAATGGATATATACCCAAGTGAAAACGCCTATTCTGTGAGTGCAACCAGTACTATAATAAACAGTTCTTCTACAGCTATGAATGAAATTTTTGTAACTGCAAAAACTCCATTGTCATTATTGCAAATAGAGAATAGTACACAGGTATTTTATGACTCCCTATTACACACATATTTGTTCAAATTAAAAACACCATTATTGTCGAATCAACGCTTAAAAATGAGTTATCAACTCAATAAAAAATCTACCTCTTTTAATATTGATAATTCCATAACTAAAAATGGTAGTTATATTAAAAGTGCACAATTTAGTCCGTTTTTAGGCTATGTAAATAGATATGAAATTAGGGATGCATACGAACGAGAAAAAAGAGGGTTACCACTATTAAAAAATACAGTTTTTACTGATGCACACCTAAGTAGACACGCAAAATTTAATTTCGAAAATGTAACTTTTGAAACTATTATCAGTACAGATAACAATCAAATAGCCTTTTCTTCGGGGCAATTGGTAAAACAATGGCAAACTGGAAAACGAAATTATTTCCAGTATAAATCGGAAGGCAAAATTGACCACTTAGTTGCTTATTTTTCGGGAAAATACCACATTGAAAAAGTGATGCATAGAGGCATCAACATTGAATTGTATTATCTCCCTAAACATTACAGAAATGTTGCAGAAATGATAAAAGTTACCAAGGCAACCATTGATTATTGCACCGAAAATTTTGGCGGGTATCCTCATAATTACCTTCGCATTGGAGAAATGTCAACTTTTGCAGGTTCTAATGGGCAAGCCATGCCAGGAGTCATCAGTATTAATGAGAAAATTTTTAAGAAAAGTATTGAAAACCCTGAATCGTTTAATGTGATTGCCAGAGTATTGGTTCATGAAATATCACATCAATGGTGGGGATTATTGCTAACACCAAAACAAATTGAAGGTGCTCTTTTTATAAGTGAATCTTTTGCCAAATATTCAGAAACGGTGATACTAGAAAAGCTCTATGGAAAAGCCATGGTAAATAAGTTGTCTGCTTATACTTTAAGAAAATATTTTACAGGCAGATCAAGAGCATCTCATCCTGAAGTTCCTTTATATATAACAGCACATGAACAATATTTAGCCTATAGTAAAGGTGCTATTATTTTAAATGCGATACGAGAATTAATAGGAGAAAAACAACTGAATACAGCACTCAAAAACCTGATTATCAAGTATGATAAAGGAGCAACAGCTACGTCTTTAAATTTATTGGAAGAGCTGTATCAAGTTACTTCTAAAGAAAATCATGTATTAATTGATGATTGGATAAAACGTGTAATTACCTATGATTTATCAATAAAAACAGCAACATACAAAAAGCTAAAAAATAATAAGTACGAAATACAAGTTGCCATTTCTTCACAAAGATACCACACCAATAAAAGCGGAAAGGAAAATGTAATTGAGATTAATGAACCTATTACCATACGCGTTAACTCAAAAACGGAGACAATTTATTTAAAACCACATCAGATTAACAAAAATCAACAGGAGTTTACTATTGTTGTGGATAAAATTCCAGAATACATCAATATAGACCCCTTTTTTACAAGGTTGGATAGAAATGTTTCTGATAATATTAAGATGATACTTCCGAAATAAGTAATACTTTTGAAAAATGACATTTAAACAACGGCTTTATATTGGTATTATCTTAACGGTTTTAATCGGATGCACAATGTTTGTAGCTAAAGATAACTACGCTAAGGACTATTCTTATTTTTTATTGGCACTTCTGGCGGGCATTGGTATATATTTACTCCTCTATTATGTTTTCCAAAAATCAACATTGAAACCCTATTGGACATCAAAAACAGATCGCATTATTATTTTTTTCACACTAGTTGCAATGCTAATATTTGGCATAAATATGTCCAATAGAGTTGATGAAGAGCAGCCTAGTTTTTGGGTGGTTAATGGAAATAGATGGCTTACAGATGTATTTGCATCTATTATTGCATTCCTGTTTTTTTATGTATTGGTTTCTTGGATTTTTAAGCAATGGCAGAAGATTCAGAAGATAAAAAGCGAAAAAAGCATAGCCGAATTATCTCTTTTAAAGAATCAGATAAATCCTCATTTCTTTTTTAATACATTGAATAATTTATATTCTTTGATAAAAAAAGATCCTGATACGGCACAAGAATATGTCTTAAAATTATCTGAGATGATGCGTTTCACTATTTACAAAGGAAAAGAAAAAACAGTTAGTCTGAAAGAGGAGATAAACTATTTGAACAATTTCATAGAATTACAGACTGCTCGTTATCACAAAAACATAGAGATAGATTTTAAGCAAGAAATTGGCAACCCAAATCATGAGATTCCTCCTCTTTTGTTTATTATATTATTAGAAAATTCGTTTAAACACGGTGTAGAAAGCTTGTTGGCAGATGCTTTTATACATATAGAGTTAACAGAAAACGAAAGTAAAATAGTCTTTGAAATAAAAAATAATTTCGATGCTGATGAGTTATCTAAAACTAGTGGTATAGGGCTAAAAAACCTAAAAGAACGATTACTTTTGTTATATCCTAACAGGCATAAAATAACCATTACAAGTCGAGATAATATTTATTACACAAAATTAGAATTAAGTAAAATATGATAAAATATATAACAGTAGATGATGAGAATGCTTCACATGATATAATAATGGATTACGCTAGTAATTTATCATATCTATCTCATCAGAAAAGTTGCTATAACGCTTTTGAGGCTATAGAATATTTGAACGACAATGAGGTAGATTTAATATTTTTAGATATCAATATGCCTAAACTTTCGGGCTTCGACTTTTTGAAAACATTGACTAATCCTCCTAAGATAATTGTAACAACTGCTCATAAGGAATTTGCTTTAGAAGGCTATGAGCTCAATATAAGCGACTACTTACTAAAACCTTTTAGCTTCAATCGTTTTCTTGCTGCGGTAAATAAAGTCAACCATTCGATAAGCAAATTGAAAGAAGAGGAGTCTAATAGTATTTTCCTAAAGGACAGCAAGAAACATTTCCAAGTGAAGTTAGATGAAATACTGTTTGCCGAAGCAGATGGGAATTATATAAAAATTCATTTGAATGATAAGACTATTACCACTCATCATACTTTATCTTATTTTGAAGAGTTATTACCTAAAAGTAAATTTATAAAAGTTCACAAATCGTTTATAATTGCAAAAGACAAAATAGTATTGATAGAAGGTAATTTAATCCATATTGATGAATATAAAATACCAGTAGGCAAAACATACAAGCAGGATGTTAAGGGATTGTTTTTGTAGTTGTAATTATTAGTGTTTGGTTACTTTAAAAAAACAATACTCTCCATAGCTTTATTATTGCTGTGGAGTTTTTTTTGTTTATAATAGATTTTAGCTACGAAATGACTCCTGTATTAATTGACCCTAAAAAATAATACAAGATATGCAGAATAGATACTTATATAGTGGCTTTATAAACCTTAAGTTTGTAAAGTAGTATATTAAAAGCTCTGAATTTAAGCTAGTATCAATTATATAGGGTCTGCTGAAAAAGTATTTATTTAACTAATACTTAGTTAAATAAATACATAAAACACTTATTTGTATATGGTCAAATGCAGGTTTATTGCTATATTACAGCAAATAACCATGCATTATGATAAATTATACTT